>CAZTGM010000021.1:0-28738 GCA_964613235.1 uncultured Zetaproteobacteria bacterium
CTGCTGATTTCCGCCGCCAATTTCCGGATGGCCGCATCGGCTCCAGTCCCCAGATGGCTACCATTGAGACTGGCAGGGAATTCTGTGAACTGGCAGCGGATGCCTTGCTGGCAGACTATCAAACGTTTTTATCTGCCTGAACGGATATCAGCGTCTAACACTGCTGCATCAATCAACTGATCGGCCGTAAGTAAAGGGCAGCAGACTGCCCCTTACAGATTGTACCCCTTTAATCTTCGTACCAGCGCCGGAGCGGATGATTCCGATATTCGGCACGATGCATACGGAAATGATGATTATCCGGGCATCCGTAAATCGTATGGCAGTGCCGATCACGCAACACCCTTACCCGCTCGATGCGCTGATGCTCGCGCATCTCATGCTCTCTCCACTCATGACGTCGATGGGACGCTCGACGACGACTCACGGTATTCATCACCCCGATACGTAATCGCTTGCGGACGACCCTGACTGATAATGACGCCGGTCACCGCACCCAGCAAACCGCCGACAATCGCACCCTGTGCCGTCTGATTCCGGGCAGAACCGATCACCGCACCGGCAGTTGCTCCGATCAGTGCCGTGGTCGTTATCACGCTCTGCTGATACTGATCCGCCTGCCCTGTTGCCGGCAACACGGAAACACCCAGCACCATCAATGCAAAAAATCCTTTTTTCATGACACACCTCCTGTGGCTCAGGTGTGATGATAGAATGATTGACAATGTCAACAATGAGCAAATAACCCGATCCTGCGTGGAATCTTTACCCCTGAAGACTTTCGTGAGATTCCAGATCGTACAGCTGCGATATACATACTAAAAGGGCGTCGGGCGCCACAGCGCCCTTTCCCGCAATATACTACTGCACTTAGAAAAGTTTGCCGATTATCGGCATCGTACCAACCAGCGGCCGCAGATAATCCAGCCATGCTGCAGTTACATCATTGCCCGCTTCATTGATATGAGCATCTTTCATCTCGGTTGCCTCGCGGGCCACGCTTGATAGCGGTGTGATGAAATAATCACTCTGATAAGGTGAATCCGACAGACGCCGAATGGCGACTGATCCGGGTACACCCTCACTAACGGCATGCGTCACGGCAAAGGCGCCAACCTCACGCGCCTCGCGCGCATCAACGTCGGATACAATCGTCGGAAAACTGCGCTGCAGATAACCAAAGGTATCCGCGCGAATACGCACTGTTTCGCCGGCATAGGCCTCTTTCACCTTCTTTGACAGGAAATCACCCAGTGCTCCGGTACCGGACAACTGCACATTACCATGTGAATCACGTTCGCCGGTGGCTGCAATCGGCTGACCATCGGCATCGGCCACACCCTCGGAAACAGCGACAACACAACGCCCATGCCTAGCCACCACATCCTTCACATCCTGCTGGAAACGTGCGATATCAAAAGTACGCTCCGGCAAATAGATCAGATGCGGGCCATCGCCCTCACCCTGCCGGGCCAGTGCGGATGCTGCAGTCAGAAAGCCTGCATGACGCCCCATGACCACATTAATCTTGATTCCTAGCAAGGCGGCGTTATCACGATCATCGCCCATGAAGGCCAGTGCCACGAACTTCGCCGCGGAGGCAAAACCGGGACAATGATCAGTAACGCGCAAATCGTTATCGATGGTTTTAGGGATATGCACCGTACAGAAATCGTAATCGGCCTGGCGAGCCATTTCAGCAATGATATGCGCCGTTTCTGCCGAATCATTGCCACCGACATAGAAGAAATAACGTACATCATGTTTTCTGAACACTTCAAATACCCGCTCACACTCTTCCTTACCCGGCTTCAGGCGCACCGAACCCAGGGCTGCGGCAGGCGTCTGCGCCACCTGTTCCAGATGTTCCCGACTCTGTGTCGTCAGGTCGATGAAATCCTCATTCATAATACCGGCAATACCATGGTGCGCTCCCAGAATGCCAGTGATGTTCGCACATTCTCTGGCTACTAACACCGCGCCAACCAGCGATTGATTAATTACTGTCGTCGGCCCGCCCGATTGGCCAATGACCATCTTTCCCTTCAGCGCTGCCATGATTACCACCCCCTCAAAAAGTTGCCCCATGATAACGCGATTGCATTCGGGCGTCTTCCCCTGATATGTTTTCCCGCCAGGAGATTGCATGATCAAACCGGATGTCATCATTGCATTACTCGAGCAGGCGGGCAGACAGATAATTCTGCCCGCCTTTGAGCGCAGCAGAAACACGCAACACAAGACCGACGGATCGGTGGTAACGGAAACCGACATCGCCTGTCAGCAATATCTGAAAACCGCACTGGCCGAGATGGCGCCGGACATAGCTTTCCTCGGTGAAGAAATGGATGAAGCCGAACAGCTTGCCTGCCTGAACAGCAATCGCCGCTACTGGTGCCTGGATCCGCTGGATGGTACAACCAATTTCGTCGCTTCATTCCCCATGTTTGCCATTTCACTGGCATTAATCGAACAGGGGTACCCTGTACAGGGCTACATCCACGATCCGTTGCAGCAGGAGACTTTCATGGGCATACGCGGAAAGGGCGCCTGGCTTAATGGCGTGCCATTGCGTGCTGCCGCAGAAAACAGGCTGCAATGCGCGGTCGGCAGCATTGATTTCAAACGCTTGACGCCATCACTGGCGAACAAACTGATCCGCCCTGGCATTTATCGCAGTCAGCGTAATATCGGTACTTGCGCATTGGAATGGGCATGGCTGGCCGCCGGCCGCATGCACTTCATCATCCATGGCGGCGAAAAAGTGTGGGATTATGCGGCCGGCAGCCTGATTGCCGGAGAGGCAGGCTGCCATGTCGGTGATTTTTCCTCTGCCCCGCTGTTCCCGTCCCGCAATCTGTCTTCACCCATTCTGGCCTGCTGCACACAAAGCGTGCAACAGCAATTAATGTCTGAAATCAACAACTAGCCCGGATTTCTTCACGAAGTCCATGCGGGCCAGATTGCACTTTTAGCTATGTAACAGGTACGGCTGTGTTCCATTGCCTACATACGCACCTCGCTCTCATCTGCCCTGCTCCATCCATCCACGAACTTATGAAAACCTCCGGCTGATGCGCGTTCATTGCTATCATGCGACTGCACCCATCTCTTCACGCATAACCACCTGATAATCAGCACTTGCCCATGAAGCACAATGATATACATAAATATAATTCCATATCATATTGTTTCTATTTGATTTTCTCACACCAACCCTGACGCACTCGATTTTAGCCCCGGAATTCGCTAGTATCCCGCCACAAAAAAATCCAGGAGGGGACCCGGTACAATGGGAAAAGTAAGTGATCTAAAAATCGATCTAGTGGAAGTTTGCGAAGCCGCAGCCCGTGCCTGTGCCCCATTTGTTGGCTCCGGCCAGAAAGATGAAGGCGACGGGCTGGCCGTGGACGCCATGCGCAGCCGCATCAATGAAGTAAAGATGAACGGCATGATCGTTATTGGCGAAGGCGCCAAGGATGAAGCCCCCGCCCTCTATGACGGTGAAAAAGTCGGCACCGGTGAAGGCATTGGTGTGGATATCGCCGTTGACCCGATTGAGGGCACCAATCTTTTCGCCAAGGACATGCCTGGCTCTATTGTTACACTGGCTGCAGCGCCGGAGGGGACAATGTATCGCCCGGGTTCCTGTTTTTATATGGACAAGCAAGTTTATCCGAAAGCAGCACGCGGCAAAATTGATCCGCAGGCACCCGTGGCCGACCGCCTCCATCAATTAGCCAGCGCACTAGGCAAGGACGTCGCCGAGCTGAAGATATTTATCCTCGACAAACCCCGACACCAGGACCTGATCAGTCAGGTTTATGCCGCTGGCGCCAAGGTGCGCCTAGCAACCGACGGTGATGTAAATGGTGCTATTCAGGCTGTACTGAATATGGGGTCGGATGCGCTGTTCGGCATCGGCGGTACGCCGGAAGGCATCGTAACTGCCTGTGCAGCACGCGCCATGGGCGCAGAAATGTTTGGTCGCATGGCGCCGCAGAAGGACTTTGAAATTGAATTGTGCAAAAAGGAAGGCGTGGACACTACATCTGTCCTCACCCGCGACGAACTGGTTACATCCGACGATGTACTTTTTATTGCTACCGGCCTGACTTCCGGTGCCTATGTGCGTCATGTCAAAACCGGTAATGACAGCCACGGCCGCTTTATGACAACGGACACGGTCGTGCTGGACGGCGGTATTGGCAATATTCGTCGGGTTCAAACTACTTTGCACGTTTAAAATATAATAGCACCCGTAAAAGCATAAATTTAATTTATGCTTTTTATAACAAGCGCTAATTAGATTTTATACACAAAATAAATAGGGTTCATTGAACTGGACCATCCACAAAAGGGGAACGAGAACATGAGCAACAATCGCAGACATCTGGCCAACGCAGTACGCGTCCTGTCCATGGACGCTGTCCAGAAGGCCAACTCCGGTCATCCGGGGGCACCGATGGGTATGGCGGATATCGCCGAAGTGCTGTGGAACGATTATCTGAAGCATAATCCGAATAATACCAAATGGTCGGATCGCGATCGCTTCATCCTGTCCAATGGACATGGTTCGATGCTGATCTATTCACTACTGCACCTATCCGGCTATGACCTGCCGATGGATGAAATCAAACGATTCCGCCAGCTGCATTCACGCACGCCGGGCCATCCGGAATATGGTTACGCGCCGGGTGTTGAAACCACAACCGGCCCGCTGGGTCAGGGTATCACCAATGCCGTGGGCATGGCGATTGCCGAGCGCATGCTGGCCGGCCAGTTTAACAGGCCGGGCCATGAAATCGTTGATCACTATACCTATGTGTTTCATGGCGATGGCTGTCTCATGGAAGGTATTTCGCATGAAGCCTGCTCCCTGGCCGGCACGCTGGGACTGGGTAAGCTAATCCTGTTCTGGGATGACAATGGCATTTCCATCGACGGTGAAGTGGAAGGCTGGTTTACCGACGACACCCCTGCCCGCTTCGAATCCTACGGCTGGCAGGTCATCCGCAATGTCAACGGTCATGATGCCGATGAAATCAAGGCTGCAATTGAAACCGCACGCGCCAACACCAATCAGCCGACCATGATCTGCTGCAAGACCATTATCGGCTTCGGTTCGCCAAATAAGGCCGGTAGCCATGACTGTCATGGCGCAGCCCTCGGTGAAGAAGAATGCGCGCTGGTACGCAAGGAACTGGACTGGGAATACGAACCGTTTGTGATTCCTGAAGATGTTTACGCCGGCTGGGATGCCAAAGACAAGGGCATGGCCGCAGAAGCCGAATGGCAAGCACGTTTCGATGCTTACAAGGCCGAATACCCTGAGCTGGCTGCAGAATTCGAACGCCGTCAGGCAGGCGAACTGCCGGCTAACTGGCAGGAAGGCGTCAAGGCCTGGATCGACAAGCTGCGTGAAGAAAAGCCAGGCTGGGCAACCCGTGTTGCTTCCGGCAAAACCATCGGTGCTTTTGCCGCCTTGCTGCCGGAACTGGTGGGCGGCTCCGCCGACCTGGCACCGTCCAACAACACCAAGTGGCCGGAAGCCGTGGCCTTCTCCAAGGACACGCCGGCAGGTAATTATGTACACTATGGCGTACGCGAATTCGGCATGAGCCATATCATGAACGGCATGGTACTGCACGGTGGTGTAATCCCGTTCGGCGGCACCTTCCTGATGTTCTCGGAATATGCGCGTAATGCCATCCGGATGTCCGCATTGATGAAAATTGGTACGATCTTCCTGTATACCCATGACTCCATCGGCCTGGGTGAAGATGGTCCGACGCATCAGCCAGTCGAACAGATTGCCACACTGCGCATGATTCCACGCATGCATACCTGGCGTCCATGTGATGCAGTTGAATCTGCCGTGGCCTGGAAGTGCGCAGTTGAACGCCGCGACAATCCGACTACGCTGGTATTCACCCGTCAGGGGCTGCCCTGTAATGATTACACCGATGAGCAGGTCGCCAATATTGAACGCGGTGGTTATATCCTCAGCGATTGTGAAGGCACGCCGGATGTCATCATCATCGCGACCGGTTCGGAAGTGCAGCTGGCACTGGCTGCACAGCAGCAATTGTCCGGCAAGAACGTGCGCGTGGTTTCCATGCCATGTACCGAACGTTTCGATGAACAGGATGCTGCCTACAAGGAATCCGTGCTGCCGGCATCGGTAACAGCACGCGTTGCCGTTGAAGCCGGTGTTACCGGATTCTGGAGCAAGTATGTCGGCCTGAACGGCAAGGTGATTGGCATTGATACCTTCGGCGAATCCGCACCGGCCGGCGAGCTGTTCAAACTGTTCGGCATTACCACGGAAGCCGTCGTGGCCGCCGTAAACGAAGTCGCTTAACAAAGCACAAGGAGAGAAAAACAATGACGATTAAGATTGGTATTAACGGATTTGGCCGTATCGGCCGCATGGCATTCCGCGCGATTGCCAAAGACTTCACGGATATGGAAGTAGTCGGCATCAACGATCTGCTTGATCCTGAATATCAGGCATACATGCTGAAATACGATTCCGTACACGGTCGTTTTGACGGCGATGTATCAGTCGTTGATGGCAACCTGGTTGTTGACGGCAAAACGGTTCGCGTCACTGCAGAGCGCGACCCTGCCAACCTGAAGTGGGACGAACTTGGTGTTGATGTTGTGCTCGAATGCACCGGTTTCTTCCTGACCGAAGAAACCTGCCAGGCACATATTGCTGCAGGTGCCAAGAAGGTTGTGCAGTCCGCTCCATCCAAGGACGCTACGCCGATGTTCGTTTACGGCGTGAACCATGAGGAGTATGCCGGTCAGGCCATCACCTCGGCAGCATCCTGCACGACCAACTGCCTGGCTCCACTGGCCAAGGTCATCCATGACAACTTCGGCATCAGGCGCGGCCTGATGACCACCGTTCATGCTGCAACGGCCACGCAGAAAACCGTGGACGGCCCGTCCATGAAGGACTGGCGCGGCGGTCGCGGCATCCTGGAAAACATCATTCCGTCTTCCACCGGTGCGGCCAAGGCTGTGGGCAAAGTCATCCCTTCGCTGAACGGCAAACTGACCGGCATGGCCTTCCGCGTACCGACCTCTGATGTATCGGTAGTGGACCTGACCGTTGAACTCGAAAAGGAAACCACTTACGACGAAATCGTCGCCACAGTGAAAAAGGCTTCCGAAACCCCGGGTATCGGTGATACGCTGGCTTTCACTGATGAAAAAGTTGTTTCCACCGATTTCCGCGGTATCGGTTATTCCTCGATCTTTGACTCCACGGCCGGCATCGCCATTGACGGCACATTCGTCAAGCTCGTTGCCTGGTATGACAACGAGTATGGCTATACCTGCAATATGATGCGTTTCGTTCGCCACGTCGCGAACAACTAAGACACAGTGTGGGCGCCTCCCCCGGGAGTGCGCCCACGTTTGTCATTGGCCGTTGCCAGCAGCCGCCAATGACAAACGTAATCAAAACGTTGTTAGCCCATGTCACAGCCCTGCCCTATTGCAGCGTCAGGCTGGGGTGCATTACACGAAGGAGTAAGAGAATGTCTGTAATCAAAATGACCGACCTTGATCTTGCCGGCAAACGCGTTCTGATCCGTCAGGATCTGAATGTTCCCGTTGCCGACGGCAAAGTCACCAGCGACAAGCGCATCCGCGCATCGCTACCCACAATTGAGCACTGCGTAAAAGCAGGCGCCAGGGTCATGATCATGTCCCACCTGGGGCGCCCTACCGAAGGGCAACCCGAAGCGCAGTATTCGCTGGCTCCGGTTGCTGCACACATGTCCGCATTGTTGGGCCAGGATGTGCGCCTGATAACAGACTATCTCGATAGCGACGTTGATGTGGCGGACGGTGAAGTCGTGCTGCTGGAAAATGTTCGTTTCAATGTCGGCGAAAAGAAAAATGATGAACCACTGGCCAAAAAGTATGCCGCACTGTGTGATATCTATGTCATGGATGCATTCGGCACCGCCCATCGCGCGCAGGCATCCACGCATGGTGCCGGTGTTTACGCTCCGGTCGCTTGTGCCGGCCCGCTGCTGGCAGGCGAACTGGAAGCACTGGGCAAGGCACTGGACAATCCGGCACGTCCGATGGTTGCCATTGTTGGCGGCTCCAAGGTTTCGACCAAGCTGACCGTACT
Organism: uncultured Zetaproteobacteria bacterium; assembly: GCA_964613235.1. Taxonomy (GTDB): domain Bacteria; phylum Pseudomonadota; class Zetaproteobacteria; order Mariprofundales; family Mariprofundaceae; genus J005. The sequence continues at coordinate 8,159 of CAZTGM010000021.1, forward strand.
GGAATCCCTGTCCAATGTTGTTGACCAGCTGGTGGTTGGCGGCGGTATTGCCAACACCTTTATTGCAGCTGCCGACAAGCCTGTAGGAAAATCGCTGTATGAAGAAGATCTGATCGATACCTGTAAATCCCTGTCGGCCACAGCTAAATCGCGTGGCGCGGATATTCCGGTGCCGACCGACGTGGTATGTGGCAAGGAATTCTCTCCGACGGCTGAAGCTACGCTGAAAAGCGTTGATGACGTTGAAGATGACGATATGATTTTCGATATTGGCCCGGACTCTGCTGCCGCTCTGGCGGAAGTTCTGAAAAAGGCCGGTACGATTGTCTGGAATGGCCCGGTTGGCGTGTTCGAGTTTGATCAGTTCGGCGAAGGCACCAAGGCCATTGCCATGGCCATTGCCGAATCCGATGCCTTTTCTATTGCCGGTGGCGGTGACACGCTGGCAGCTGTCGATAAATATGATATTGCTGACCGTGTTTCCTATATTTCAACCGGCGGCGGCGCTTTCCTGGAATTCCTGGAAGGCAAGAAACTGCCGGCCGTAGCAATGCTTGAGGAGCGTGCAGCTTAAGTGGAAACATTTCGCAGAACCAAAATTGTTGCAACGCTGGGGCCAGCCTCCGAATCACCGGAGGTTATTGACCAGCTGATCACAGCCGGCGTTAATGTTGTACGGCTGAATTTTTCACATGGCTCACCTGAAGAGCATCAGACCCGTGCAGAAAACGTGCGCGCTGCGGCGAACCGCCACGGCGTCTGCATCGGTATTCTGGCTGACATGCAGGGTCCGAAAATTCGTATCGGGAAATTCAGAACAGGCAAAACGCAGCTGAAACCCGGGCAGAAGTTCATTATCGATGGTGCGCTCGGTCTGGATGATGGCACGGATGAGCGTGTCGGCCTGACCTATAAGGAACTGGTCGGCGATGTCGAACCCGGTGCCCGTTTGCTGCTCAATGACGGGCTGATTGTCATGGATGTGGATAAGGTCATTGGCCAGGAAATCCACTGTACGGTCGTCGTTGGCGGCGAGTTGTCCAATAACAAGGGCATCAATCGTGCCGGTGGCGGATTGTCTGCAGCTGCGCTGACGGAAAAGGACAAGGAAGATATCAAGACAGCCTGTGCCATCGGCGCAGACTATATTGCCATCTCCTTCCCGCGTGATGGCGCAGACATGGAATACGCCCGCTCACTGGTACGTGCCGAAGGCAGTGATGCCCGGCTGGTTGCAAAAGTCGAACGTGCCGAAGCCGTAGAAAACCTGGAAAGCATCCTTGAGGCATCCGATGCCGTCATGGTTGCACGCGGTGACCTGGGCGTGGAAATCGGTGATGCCGCGGTTCCCCCGGTGCAAAAACTCATCCTGCGCAAAGCACCGCGCTACAATTGCCCGGTCATCGTGGCCACGCAAATGATGGAATCGATGATCAACAATCCGATTCCGACGCGAGCAGAAGTCAACGATGTGGCCAATGCGGTACTGGATGGAACGGATGCAATCATGCTTTCCGGCGAAACCGCTGCAGGTAAATATCCAGTGCAGGCTGTGGAGGCCATGCATCGCACCTGTGTGGAAACCGAGAAGCAGAAAGTCCTTCCCTCTTCCAGTACGCGTGATCCGCGCTTTCCACCACATTCCGTGGACGAGTGCATCGCACGTCAGGCCATGGAAGCCACGCATATGATGCCGATCAAGGCCATCGCAGCATTCACGCAAAGCGGTAATACCGTATTGTATATGTCGCGACATCTTTCGGCCGTACCGATCTATGCGATGACACCGGATGGTCGCACAGCCGGCCGCGTGACCCTGTTCCGCAATGTCGTGGCCAAGCCGATCAGCGGAAAATATCTGGAAACGGAAGCGCCAAAAGCCACGCGTGAGGCCTTGTCGGTCATGCTCTATGACAATCTGGTCACTGAAGATGATATGGTTGTCATGACACTGGGCACGCCGATGGGTCAGGCAGGCAGTACCAATACCATGAAAATCATCAGGGTTGGCGACGCTTTCCAGCAATGATACATTGGTCCTGATAATGGACTAACAGATAACAGGGTGGAAGCCCGTTAAAATTTGAAGGAGGAAAAAAATGGCTCTTATTTCGATGAGACAACTACTGGATCATGCTGCAGAAAACAGCTATGGCATGCCAGCTTTTAACGTAAACAATATGGAACAGGTCCATGCGATCATGGAAGCTGCGGCTGAAGTGGATTCGCCTGTGATCATGCAGGGTTCCGCAGGCGCACGTAATTATGCCGGTGAACCGTTTCTGCGTCATATGATTGCCGCAGCAATTGAGCAATATCCCGACATTCCGGTGGTCATGCACCAGGATCATGGCTCCTCGCCGGCTGTATGCCTGCGCTCGATCCAGTCCGGCTTTTCATCCGTCATGATGGATGGTTCACTGATGGAAGATGCCAAAACGCCATCCTCCTATGAATACAACGTTGAAGTCACCCGTAAGGTATGTGAAATGGCGCATGCCGGCGGCGTTTCCGTGGAAGGCGAACTGGGTTGCCTGGGCTCGCTGGAAACAGGCGAAGCCGGCGAAGAAGACGGAGTGGGTGCTGCGGGCAAGCTGAGCCACGACCAGATGCTGACCGATCCGGAAGAAGCCGCAGACTTCGTTGAACAGACCGGAGTGGATGCATTGGCCATTGCCATTGGCACCAGCCATGGCGCATACAAGTTCACCCGTCCGCCGACGGGCGATATCCTGGCCATTGATCGCGTCAAGGAAATCCATGCGCGCATCCCGAACACCCATCTGGTTATGCATGGTTCTTCGTCCGTGCCTCAGGACTGGCTGAAGATCATCAACGAATACGGTGGTGATATGGGCGAAACCTATGGCGTACCGGTCGAAGAAATCGTTGAAGGCATAAAACATGGTGTACGCAAGGTGAACATCGATACCGATCTGCGTATGGCATCGACAGGTGCGATTCGTCGCCATCTGGCCGAAAATCCTTCCAACTTTGATCCGCGCAAATTCTACAAGGCAGCCAAGGATGCCATGAAGGATATCTGCAAGGCTCGTTTCGAGGCATTCGGCTCTGCCGGTAATGCTTCGAAAATCAAGCCGAAGTCACTGGAAACAATGATCAACTTCTACAGTTGATCGGCTTCTCGCACAAAAACGGGGCGGAGTGTAATCACTCCGCCTTTTCTTTTTCCACCTCCGGCTCCTGCACATAACACAGAATAACCGCCCCGATTACGAACAGCACAACAACACCCAGAATAGATACGCGACTGCTACCTGAAAGCAGACTGACCACCCCCATCAATGCCGGTCCGATGACTGCCGAGAATTTCCCCAGCATATTGAAAAAACCGAAAAATTCCGTGGCCTGATGACGCGGAATCATGCGCGCGAACATCGAACGCGACAATGCCTGCACGCCGCCCATGACCAGCCCGATAACTGCCGCCAGCCAATAGAAATCGCTGGCCTCCCGCATACCCGAGCTCCATACACAAACGAGGGCATACACGGCAATTGATAACAACAGTACCGGCTTGCTTCCCCAGCGCTCACCTGCCCAGCCCAGCGCAATGGCTGCAGGAAATGCCACGAATTGTGTCAGCAACAGCGCCTGAATGAGCACCGATGAATCAAAACCTAGCGCCATACCGTAATCCACGGCCATACGCGCCACGGTATTGACACCATCGATATAGAAAAAATATGCCAGCAAAAAAAGCCACACCTGTCGCAGGCTGCGCAAATGAGCAAAGGTGTCGGCCAGCTGCCCGAATCCGGCCCGTGCTGCCTGAAACAGGGTAACGCGTGCGCCATCATGTGCCTCATGCACCCAGCGCCATAATGGCAGCGTAAACAGCGCCCACCATGCCGCCACGCTTAAGAATGACCAGCGTACGGCTTCTGCCTTGTCCGATAAGCCAAACCACTCCGGATGCAGCGTCATCCCCACATTCAGTGCGAACAGCAGTCCCCCACCGATATAGCCCAGGCCATAGCCCAGTGCCGATGCACGATCCAGTTCCCTGTTTCCGGCCACATCCACGATCAACGCATCATAAAATACATTGGCGCCGGAAAAGGCGATAGCACCCAGAAGATAGACCAGCAGCGCCCATTGCCATAGTCCCTGCCCGATCAGAAACAATGCCGCCGTCATCACCACGGCCATTACCGTAAAGGAAAGCATCATGCGCTTTTTCAACCCACCCTGATCGGCCATCGCCCCCAGCACTGGCGCAAACAAGGCAACAATCAGCGCGGCCAGCGCATTAGCCGAACCCAGCCAGAACGTGCTTTCGGTGGCCGACAGCGATGTCGCCCAGTAACTTTTGAAGAATACCGGAAAAAAACCGGCCATAACCGTTGTCGTGTAGGCCGAGTTGGCCCAGTCGTACATGGCCCAGGAATAGACGCTGCGTGGCTGCCGATAGGACATGCATGAAAATTAGGCGATGTGCATCCTTTTGGCGAGGATACATTCCTCCGCCTGCTTGCGTCGTGAGCAAATGACGGCAATATCATTGGTCATGAGCGGAAAACGGATCGCCCTGTTTGCAGGCCCTGTCATTGCCCTGAACATTGCACTGTTCATCGATATCCCCGACTATCCTCACGCTGCCAGCATGCTGGCACTGGCTGTATGGATGGCCATATGGTGGATCAGTGAATGCCTTCCGCTGGCCGTCACGGCCCTGATTCCACTCATTGCTTTTCCGCTGTTCGGTATTGCTGCCGGCAAGGAAGTCGCACCCAAATATACCAACAGTATCATTTTTCTGTTTCTCGGCGGCTTTCTCATTGCCCAGGCCATGGAAAACAGCGGTCTGCACAAGCGGATCGCGCTGAATATGCTGGCCAGATTGCATGCCAGCCCGTTACAGCTGGCAATTGGTTTTTCGCTGACCACTGCCTTTCTTTCCATGTGGATATCCAATACCGCCACAACCATGCTCATGGTCACCATTGCCCTGCCATTGCTGCACCGGCTGATGGAAGAGCATGGCGAGGCCGCCATTGTTCCCATGGCAACAAGTTTTTTGTTGATTATCGCCTATTCCGCCAATATCGGCGGCATGGGTACACCGGTCGGTACTGCTCCCAACCTGGTTTTTCTTGAAAACATGCAGGCTCATGCTCCCGCAGCCACACCATCGTTTCTGCAATGGATGATCATCGGTATACCCACGGTCATCGCTGGCCTGCTGGTACTGTTTCTGTGGCTGGGACCACGTCTGACACACATGCCATGGCGCTCATCCGATGCCGATGCCCTGAATGCTTCGCTACGTAAGCTTGGCAACATGCGCCGGGAAGAAAAGACTGTTGCCTGGGTGCTGAGCCTGACCGCCCTGTTATGGATGAGCCGCAAGGGCATTCATTCGTCAAACTTCGATCTTCCTGGCTGGGCCTCATTGCTGCCCTTTCCCGGCGTGGATGATGGCACCGTTGCCATTGCCATGGCCTCGCTGCTGTTTCTGTGCAGGGGAAAGGATGGCAAGACCATTCTCGATAGCAAATCCTTTCGCAGCCTGCCCTGGGATATTGTGATTCTGCTGGGTGGTGGTTTTGCCCTGGCCTATGGCATGCAACATTCCGGGTTGTCTTCCTGGCTTGGCGAGCAACTGGCTTTCATGAATGACATCTCGTTGCCATGGATGATGCTTATCATTGCATTGACCATCACCATATTAACCGAAATCACCAGCAACACGGCCACCACCCAGGTCATGCTACCCATCCTTGCCGCCGCAGCAATGGCCAACGAACTCGATCCGTTAATGTTGCTGATTCCGGCCACCCTGTCGGCATCGTGTGCTTTCATGCTGCCGGTTGCCACACCACCCAATGCCATCGTCTTCGGCTCGGGACATATTCACATGCGGGATATGATACGCACCGGCATACGTATGAACCTGAGTATGGCCCTGGTCATTGTAACCATTGTCTGGTTACTTCGCCCCTGGCTACCTGAAGTATAAGCGTAAGCCTCTGGGATTAGCGGGAGACCTTCATCTGCACATGCACTTTACCGGCTGCTGATGCAGCCTGAATGCGCACGAACAAAATATTAATCCCCTTTTCAGCCAGTCGATAGGTAAAAGCAATGTACTTGTCATACGGTACATCCTTGAATTGCAGCATCAGGCGTTCCTGACCATTGCCGGTGGCTTCCGGACGAATATGCGTCATAAAGGAACGAACTGCAGCCTGATTGCTCATACGCTCGATATTGGACAACAATGAGCCCTGCAGCCTTGCCGTTTTCCCCTCCTTCAGGGAAACGGCCAGTTGCTCGGCCTCTGCCGCCTGTTGTGCCTTGGCAGGCAGTGACTTTTGCAATTCCGCAATCCGGTCATGGATGGGCAAAAGTATACCAAACACCATGATGGTCAGCGGAAGAATTATGGCTGCCAGCAACAATAATCGCTGCTCCTGTTCGCTGCGCTCCGCATACCATGGCAGACAACCATCACGCCAGAGTCTGATCAGCCGTTCCCTAACTGCAGCAACATCACTCATGACCACACCATCCTGAATGACACCCTGCCTTTACCCAGTTCAGTATCGGCAATATCCACATTTCGCCCCAACTGCTGTGCCAGCTTTCGCTGCAGCTGATTCAATTGTTTCAGATTCCTGATCTCTCCGCGTATTTCAAATTGTTTACCATTAAACTGAATCTCTTTCATCGTCCATGGCATTTTCACATAGATCTGTGACAGAATATTGATATCGTGCAGCAGTGTCGTGGCCTGGGCCCCACCTGCATGTCCACCTGCCGCCCGTTGCAACTGGGCCAGAGGATCAATCACGGGATCCGTTGGTAGTGCATCCCGAAAGGCTGCAATGACACGACTTTCGTAACCGGCAATCATCCGCTGCAGGGACCACAACTGATAGCCCTGTCCCACGCCCCACACCAACAATAGTATCAATGCCATAAGCAAAGGGCGTTTCCATGCTTTCAACTCAAACAGCGGATGACTGAGCTGCCATTTTCCTCGTCTGAAATTCAGTCCCGCCGGTGAAATACCGCCCTCTGCCGCCGCTCGCGTTTCGGCATGGCGATCTGGCAAAGAATCGCATACATTGCCCTGCCAGTTCTCAAAACCACAAGCCTTCAGTGTCGCTGCCGCCAGTTGTCCGGCAACTGCCTCCCCTTCCTGCCAACCCATGGCCTGCAGGCTTGCCCGAATTTCCTCAACAATAACCCCGCCATCATGATGCTGTCGATTCAGTCGCCGTATGCCCCGCCAGCATCCCTGTTCACAGACACCGATAAACATCCCCGAATCATCTTCATCGAGCACTGCCATCTGTTCGCCATCTTCGCTGATCCAGCGCATCAACCTGAACACAGCATCCGCCGTTACAACCGGCACAGCCTGACACCAGGCTGTTGCCTGCAGGCTTTGCAGCCATGCCATTGGCAAGCCCAGCAACAAGCCGCGAACCCCTCCTTCATACTCGCCAGCCTGCCAGCAAAGCCACCAGCGATCCTCTTCGTCGCCGGTCATATCCTCAACTTCCTGCGCCAGAATATCCTCGTCAATCAAACGCGGATGGGCCAAAGGCAACTGAAACGTCCGCACGAGCAATTGCTCCAAGGGCAGCACAATGCTGTGAATGACCCCATCATCCGGAAGCCTCAGTTGCGGTACAAATGCACCCTCTTCACTCGTCAATACATGTCGTTCACCCTGGCGACAAGCCAGCCAGTGGCCGCCATCATCACAGATCAGTGTCCATGCATTATACTGTGCTTGATCAGTCATATTCAGACTATCCTTTCCCGTAGCAGCAATTGCAATCCGGACTTTCCTCGAATCAGAATAAAGCGCTCCCGAAACACCACACGGCCAAACGTGGCTTTTGTCGATACGATAAAGATATCACTACTGATGCTCAAGCGGTCGGCATCGGCTGGTCCGGCCCAAGCTTTACCGGCAAGGACCGATTTCACATCATCATAGGGACGAGCTGCGATCAACTGTTCGGCATCACTGCGACTCATGCGGGGGAACAAAAGCTGCAAGGCCTCGGGAGAAGCTGTATTGATATTCACTTTCAGCAGCCTGCCCTGCTGTAATGGAATGATGGTCAGAACATTTGAAAGTTTATCGATCAGTTTTACATCATCAAAGCCGCGAATCAGCTGCAGTTCCTGCCAGCGATGCAACGGTGCATTGCGGACATGATAAGGCTTATCATAATATGCCGGATCTTCAGCCCCTCCTGGCCCGAATGGCACCTGGTCGCTATCCATCCAGTCGACCAAAGCATCGACCTTTAACGGATCAATATCCAGAGTAGAAAAATAATATTTCAATTGCTCTACCAGCCTGACCCGCGGTTTGCCCTTTGCATTCACCAGTTGATTGACATTAAAGAAACGGTTGCCGTCCTCAATATGAATCTCGACTTTGCCATCATCGAGTGTAAAGGGCAGCGTGTTCTGCGCCCATTTCTCCTGAAGGTCGTCACGCTTGCTGTCTCTTGCATCGCGCTGCAACGTTTGCACAGCCAGTTCCAGTGCCGACTGACTCGCCATGGTGGCTCGCACCAGTTGCTGAAAGTTCTCTGCTCGGCGCAGCAAAATCAGATCCTCGTAAGCGGCTATGGCTGCCCAGGTGGAAATCAGCGCGACCAGCCCCAATACAATGATCAGCGCAACACCGCGCTCTTTGTTCGGCACAGGCTTCACAAATGCCCCTGCAAAACCGGCACTAGCCATTCACGAAGTTGCTTGCCATGATGCAATTGAATGCGAAATGCCCTCGGCCAGCCTTCGCCGCCGAGCATGTCCCAGCGCTGATGCCACCGCCCCGCTTTATCGAGCATCTCGATCTGCAGGGAATCCGCGGGGCCCAGTTCGGTTTGCATCATCACACTATCGTCCCTTGCATCCAGAAGCCCCGATTCGCGGATCAACACATGGGTTTCCTCATCGATATAATAGTGAATCTCGGACAGACCCGGGCGGGCCGGCGTAGCCGAAACCAGCCAGAGTTCATCATAGGAATATTCTCCCCGATTATCATTCACCACATCAAAAGCGCTCTGGCCTTCACCCAGTGGCTGAAGCATATAAGCAATATCCTGGTTCAGTTGCCAGCCTGTAGCCAGATTCTGTTCATAGTTCTCACGAACATCCTGCAGGCGCCTGAAGCCCTCTCCAGCAGGCCCGATTGCTGCATAAGTCAGTGACACCACCAGTGAAAATACCACCAGTGCCATCAGCACCTCAATCAGCGTAAACCCTGTGTCGCGTCTGCTCATTTGCTCCGTCGGTATACGAACAGTTTAAACTCGCCGTCATGATCGACATTCACCTGAACATTCTGTCGGACAAGTTGTTTATTCACGGTACTTTCCGACCATAAACGCCATGTAAGCTGATGTTCTCCCACTGATTTCTTCCCGCTATGCTCTCGACCGGATGATAAAGACTGAATCATTTCCTGCGCCAGAAGGTTACGCGCTTCATCAACAGCAACCGCCTGCGCCACCAGCCTTCGCTGCAGATCGGCCGAGGCGCCCAGGCGCCCCATCAAAACGACTAATGCCGTCGCGGCAATAGCCAGCGCCACCAGCGTTTCAATCAGTGTAAAGCCCTGCTGTCTCATGTACCAGCCTGCACAATATAAACTTTCAACGACAAGGCTGCAGGTTCAATACGAATGGTTTTTTTCAACGGCGCGTCATCAGTTGTAGCCAGCACCAGTTCAAGTGGCTGTGCCATAATATCCCCGCGCAACAAATAACGTGCCCGCAATCTCCGTTCTTTGGCACGTGGTACCGGTTTGGCAGAGAGTATTACAATATCATCGGGCAACTCGTAACGCTGATAGGGCGCCTCATTCAGGCTTTGCCAGTGTCCTTTCTCATCCTGCGTTTCGAAATAATAGGCATGTTCGGTTGCCAGCCAGCGGATCATGCGACCTGTAAGAATGCTTTCATCAGCCGATATTTTTAACACCCGCACCAGACGCCGTGCTTCATCATCCAGCGACCCCCTGTTCAGCGAGACAAAAGAAGGCACCACAAAAGCAGCCATCACCGCCATAATCACGATGACAACAAGAATCTCAATCAGCGTAAAGCCCGCACTGCGCTGATCATGATGGTGCCGGGGCATAAACATATTCAACCCGGAAAGAAGGCGTGCTTACCAGTTGCCAATATCGGCATCCGGACCTGAACCGCCCGGAGCACCGTCAGCGCCATAGGACAACAGATCGAAATCGCCGTGCACACCGGGTTGCAAATAGACAAAAGGCCTGCCCCAGGCATCTTTCGGCAGAGCATCCAGATACTGTTTGCCCTGCGTATCTTTCTGCACCAGCACATTCAGACTTTCAGCGGAAGACGGATAATGGCCATGCTGCAGGCGATAAAGTTTTAATGCCTGAGCGATATTGCTCATCTGCACTTTGGTTGCCTGGACTTTCGCTTCATCTGCTCGTTCAACAAAGCGAGGGGCAATCAATGCCGCAAGCACGCCGATAATGACCAGCACCACCATGATTTCGAGCAATGTAAAACCCTGCTGCTGATCTTTATTTATCAGAGTCATAACCACCTCCAATCCAAAATGTATTTCGTTCAAGTGTATCATATAAACGGGATTCGCCCTGCACACGGACAAACGGCCCTGTAGCAATGTCGCCACCCTCATGAATCAGACGGTCCAGCGCTATCCAGGAACCCAATAGCAGCCCGTAGCGTTCCAGAGCCTGGTGTGCATAAAGCGAACAGACCGGATAGGATGGACAGGGTCGTCCATCGCGTTCACCGATTGCCTGCGGATAAAACGCAGCAATATAATCGGTCATGGAATACGCATGGCGTATCATGGAGGGTTGCCACAGCACGGCCACACAAAAACTTGCCACAGCCAGCATGGCATAGATGCGAAACAGCGATATTACCATGGCCGCCCCGGCAAACCTGATGCATGCCAGACCCCCTGCCACCAGGAGAAATACTGTTCCAGCAAGCTTCGTTCATGCAGGGAAATCGCCGAATACACACTGCCCGACCAAAGCCATAACGTGATCAGACCGAAAAACACCGTTACCGGCCCCATGCTCCGTCTGGCAGCCCACAATGTGAGCCCCAGCATCGGCCAGACCAGCATGATCACAACCCAGGCATCATGCCAGCGTCCGAGCAAGGCGTGCCCGCCACCGGGCAGCAAAACGGCAAGCGCCACCACCGGCCAGGCAGCATCATGTTCCGGCGCAGGATGTTGTGCAATAAAACGCTGCACCAGTTGCTGCTGCAATGTCGGCATTGTCGCTTCCGGCAGCCTGGACTGCCATTGCATACGCATCTCCAGCAAGGATGCTGCTGTAAGCATCCTTGCCCGCCAGGGATCATCCGGCAACAAGCCGGACGCCTGCCGGCGTAAACTTTCAATGGCCAGTGCCTGCTGCCCGGAAGCGGCTTGCTGCAATTGCATCGTGTATTGCTGTTGCGCATCTGCAAATGCCTGACCTGCCATCATGGCCAAACAGAGGCAACATAAAAAGGCGATCGTGAACATCTTCATGCTATCTATCGGACCAGTTCATTCATTTCAGCAATCGGCAGCAGAATGGCCAGTGCCAACGCGCCCACGCACAGCGCCATGAACAGTACCAATACCGGTTCGGCAACCGTCAGAAAACGTTTCAGCACACGCGACACATCCCGTTCGAAATGGTCAGCTACGCGCACCAGCATTTTATCCAGTGAACCACTCTTTTCACCAACATCCATCATGCTGTACGCCAGATGCGGCATGCGTGGATGAACATTCAGCGCCTGTGCCAGACTGCCACCTTCGCGCACGATTTCTCCTGCATGCAGTCCGACCTTGCGCAAGGGCAAAAGATTCCAGTTCTGATTGGCGATATGCAGGGCTGCCAGAACCGGCACATTACCAGCCATCAACATCCCCAGCGTGCGCGCAAAACGCGCCACCTCGATTTTTGCCAGCAATGGCCCCAACAATGGCAACGAAAGATAAAACTGGTCGCGCTGCCAGCGAATATGTTCCATGCGCAGGGCAAAATGCCAGCTGGCAATCAGCAATACCAGTGCCAGTAACAAATAGATGCTTTTGTCCCTTAGAAATTCGGACAAGGCAATGACCATCCTTGTCAGCCATGGCAGTTCACCGCCGGTATGCTCAAATACGCTAACCACCTGGGGCACGACCACGGCCAGCAGAAACAACATCACAATCACACCAAAGCCCAGAATAATGGCCGGGTAAAGCGTCGCTGATAACAGGTCCTGTTGCAGTTGCTGTCGTTGCGTCAGCAATTCGGACAGGCGCACTGCCACGGCTTCCAGTTGCCCCGTTTCCTCCCCGGCTGCAACCATATTGCAGATGACTTCCTCAAACTGCTGATTCTGCAAAGCCTGCGCCAGGGAACTTCCCTCCAGCACACTTTGCCGAATGGCTGCTACAACACGTCGCCCGCGCTTGCCTTCCATGCTTTCGGCAATGGAACCCAGTGCTTCAGTCAATGTCATTCCCGCTGCCGTCAGCGTAGCCAGTTGTTCAAGAAAAATGGCCGTTTCAGAGGCATTCAGTTTCAATGTGCCCGAAGCTCTTTCCGCCCGTCGGGATTTTTCAGTGATAGTCGTGATGCGACGAACCACCAAGTCTCTTTTCTTCAGAAGCTGCCGGGCCGCTCGCTCCGAAGCAGCCTCAATCTCGCCCTTCAGCCTCTTGCCCTTGCGATCCAGTGCTTCGTAAACAAACAGGCTCATACCTCAACCACAACCGCTTCTTCCCGCGCCACACGCAATACTTCATCCACGGTGGTGATGCCCGCGGCAACATGACGCGCACCATCTTCGCGCAGGCTTCGCATACCTTCACGGCGGGATTGCTGGCGCAGGGCAAGCAGACCTTTGCCTTCATGGATAAGATCACGCATACGATCCGATACCATCGTCATTTCATAAATGGCGATCCGTCCGAGATAACCGGTGTGCATGCAATAATCACAGCCAACGGCATCGTATATCTCACGCACATGTTGCCATTCCCCGGCATTGGCTTCGAGCATCTGCCATTCATCCGGGCGAGCGGCACGAGCCTGTTTGCAGTGCGGACACAGGCGTCGTACCAGACGCTGAGCCTGTACCATAAGTAACGATGAAGCTACCAGGTAGGGTTCCACGCCCATATCCTGCAGGCGTGCAATCGATGACAGCGCATCATTGGTATGCAGGGTAGCAAACACCAGATGCCCCGTCAGCGATGCCTGAATGGCAATCTCAGCCGTTTCCAGATCACGAATCTCGCCAATCATGATGATATCTGGATCCTGCCGTAGAATGGAGCGCAGGCCAGCGGCAAAGTCCACGCCGATCTTGGGCTGAACCTGCATTTGCCCCACGCCTTCGAGCTGATACTCAATCGGGTCTTCAATAGTCATGACATTGCGATTAGCCCGATCGACTTCCATCAATGCGGCATACAGCGTCGTACTCTTGCCTGAACCGGTTGGTCCCGTCACCAGTGCAATCCCGTGCGGTGCGTGCACCACATTCTGAATCATCTGCAACTGTGGCTCGCTCATGCCCAGTTCGGACAGCGTCAACATCTGCGCGCCTTTATCCAGCAAACGCATCACCACGCGCTCCCCGAAGGCAGTCGGCAACACCGAGACTCGCACATCGACATCACGGCCGGCAATTTTCACCCGGAAGCGCCCATCCTGCGGCTGACGTTTTTCGGCGATATCCAGCCCGGCCATAACCTTGATACGGCTGGTCAATGCAGCCTGCACACCCTTAGGGGGATGCACAATCGTATGCAGTACGCCGTCAATACGAAAACGCACTTTCACTCTTTGCTCAAAAGGTTCGATATGGATATCACTGGCGCGATCTTTCAATGCCTGGGAAATCAGGGTGTTCACCAACCGAATAACTGGCGCATCATCATTCGATTCGAGCAGATCGCCAACCTCCTCGATTTCACGCACCAGATCATCTTCTTCGGCCAGATCTTCCAGCATCTGTTCAGCCGATGCAGAAGCCATATCGAACACCTGATTCAGCAGCAGCAGAATATCCTCACGCGATGCCTGAACAACCTGCACCTCGCTGCCAAACACACGCCGGCAATCGTCCAGCAATTCCCACGGCCATGAATCTTCGGCACTAATAGCCACCGGGTTGGTGGCATCTGCGGTTGCCCTTAGAGGAAGTACAGGCCCGGAACGCAGTACTGGCAGGGAAAAACGCAGCACGCGTTCCGCATCCACCTGCTCCAGCGATAGTCGACTCAGCTCCTTCACGGCATATTTTTCGGAGCCGGAGCAACGTCTGTTTTTTTCTGTTCCCCTGCAGGCTTCAACGTTTCCGGCATGCTGTTGTTTTTCTGCGGAAACAGAATCGTTCCACCTTCTATAGGTCGCTCATACAACTGACGAATATCGAAATACTTGCGATCCGTGATCTCTTCGATATCCCCCGTATTTTTGATAACACTGGGTTTGAGAAACACCATCAGATTGGTTTTTCTGTGCTGATTCTCGGTAAACTTGAATGGCTCACCCAATAAGGGAATCGCACCAATACACGGTACTTTCTGCACGCTGGCCGTATTATCTTCCCGCATCAGACCGCCAAGTACAATCATCTGGCCATTATTAGCCAGCACCACGGTCTTGATCGAGCGCTTCTTGGTAATCAGGTCACTGCTGTTCGTATTGGCACTGGCCGCATTATCGATACTGGACACTTCCTGGTACAACTCCAGGCGCACCGTATCACCACCGGATATCTGTGGTTTCACACGCAGGGTCAGGCCGATATCCTTGCGTTCAATCGTCTGGAAAGGATTGGGATTGGCAGTGCCTGTTGATGCACTTACACCGGTAATAAAAGGCACATTCTGACCGACAATAATTTCCGCTTCTTCGTTATCCATGGTAAGAATATTGGGCGTTGATAATACATTGGCATCTGCATCCGCCTCCAGAGCCTGTGCAAGAGCTCCAATCGACAGAGCACTGTTCACCCAGCCGATAGTCGCACCTGCCGGTGCAGCCTGAGCCAGCACCAGAGGTCGTGCCACTGGTTTGGCTGCAGCAGCATTATCTGCCAGAGCCTTACCGACATTACCCAGACTCTGAAAATTCTGTGCGCCAAATGCATTGCTGGCTGTCCCCATCCACTCAACGCCAAAACGTTCGAGAGCACTGCCGGAAACCTCCACTAACAAGGCTTCTACCAATACCTGGCGCCGCCGGATATCCAGCCTGTCAATAATTCGGGAAACCGATGTCATATCACTGGGTCCTGCCGTAATCAGCAGCGCATTGGTTGCCGGATCAGGGACAATCTTCACGTCTCCGGTAAACAAAGGCTTTGCTGCCTGAGCCGCGCCCGCCTGTGCAGATGTAGCAGATTGCCCGCCAATCAGTTCATTCAGCACCTTGGCGGTATCTTCCGCCTTGGCATGCTGCAGATAAACCACACGCAAACGTCCGCTATCCGCTTCCGGAGCAATATCCAGTTTTTCAATAACCGTTGCCACTTCATTAATGGTTTGCGGTGCAGCAATGACAATCAGCATATTGCCCGGTTGCTGGGCAAAAGCGCGCAATTGCGTACTGGCCTGACCCGGAGCGCCCCCCCGGGCCGAATAAAGATTGTTCAACGTTGTTGCCAGCTTGTCTGCAGATGCATGCCTGAGCTTAAACAACTGGACACCGACGGCATCCTTTCGATCCATGATTTTCAGAATCTTGTCAATGCGCGCGATATTTCTGGCACTGTCGGTCACCATCAGCATGTTGCCGCGCGGATAGGCCACCAGATGTCCGTTCGGGGGAATCAACGGACGAATCAATGCCGAAAGCTGCTGGGCATCCGCATATTTCAGGCGTATCACCTGCGTTACCATCGCGTCGTCGTTTTCCCCGTGTTTGCCGGAAATTAACGGTACCGGCATCTGCTTGCTTTCCGCCCGCGGCACGATTTTGATGACTGAGCCGCTCGGAACCGTTGCAAAACCATTGATCTCCAGCACTGAAAGAAACACCTCATAAGCCTCATCTTCAGAAATCGGCGTCGGAGAAATGATCGTTACTGTTCCCTTGACCCGGTTATCAATGAGGAAGTTCTTACCGGAAAAACTGGCCACAAATTCAATCAGGGCGCGAATATCGGCATTCTTGAAATTCAGCGTTACATCCTTTGCCCAGCTGGCAGGCATCATACCGAACAATACGCACAGCAGTGTAACGATTATCATCCATTTCTTCATGACGTTTTCACCTTCATTCACGATTCACCTGCCTGACCTTGATACCATAAAAGACTTTTAATCATTTTCAATGAGTTACTAGCAATAGTTAATGTGATTAATTATAAAGCAGTTGCATTGGCATAGCACAGATCACGGCTTCCCCATTTTCATGATTCCGTTAATACTGCCGCCACCCGGAGCCTGTACTTTTTGCATCGAAACCTTTTCCAGAGCGCCATTGCGCCGAATGATAATCGCATCGGCATCCACCGCATGCAGGGTAACACCCGGTTGAATCTGCTCTCCCACAAAATACACATGTTGCTTCCCTTCGTGCCTGATGATGGCAGCCGACTGTTCACCTGCCTGAATCACACCTAACAGCTGGATACGCAACGGACTGCTCACTACAGGGACCTTCTTCTGTGCTGGTCTTTGCCTGGGTTGTATGTTCCCGAAAAGATTAGCCTTCGTCAGCAATGCCGGATCGGGAAGCTGCAGCATCTGCGTGTTCTCATAACTGGCAAATGGCTTTACCTGCTGAGGCATACTCATCCATAAACCGGCGACAAGCCATGCCAGCAGAAAAAGCAGGAGCAACTCTGCCATCTGAGGAAGGCGATGCATTAAAGACCGACTGCTATGGATCGTGTTCACAGGGAACAATTTTAGCACAAATCAGCAATTGCGTAAGACAGCTACAGATTTCGATTAAGAAAAGCCGTCAACAGCCAGTTAATAATCAGACCGACAGCCAATGGCATCAAATCCATCGACGTATAGGCTATCACTGCCGATAACAGTGTCACAATAGAGGTCAGCAACAGTTCTACCCGAAATTCCCGGGTAAATGCCAGCAGTCTCCCGATGGCAACCAGTGCGAAAGTACCTGCAAAAATGTAAATCACAGTTGGGGTATTAATAAATGCATAAACCTCGGCCACATTACCCTCCCGCAAATGATTCGCAGTCAACCCTGTTTATGCAACACTGTCAAACACGGGATTATTGCGCTTCTGCCAGGCGATCATGTGATTTGCGTCGTAAGAAAATGTGTCAAGACAGATAGGAAAAAGAACGCCAACCCTGTGCCCGGCAGGCGCCGCGAAATGCAAAGCGCCTTTCGCGAGAAACCATTTGAAATGGGCATAAACCAGGATTCAACGGGACTTTCTTTATCCCTTTGCATGGGCAGCGTGAAAAGCCCGGTTAAAGTGCACAGACTATCGTTCCGCAGCATCAGTAGCAGGCAAGCACAAAATACAGATATAAATTCTTTTGAAGATGTATTCCAGACGTGTATTATATCGCCAGTTCACAATAGCTATGAAGTCAGCCACATGTGCAAAAACACGGCGACAGGAGGAAAGCGAATGGCAGATAACAACCCCCAGGAGCCCAAAATCGTACGTGATATCCATGTACGTAATGACCAGTTGGAAGGCACCGCCTACAAAAAGCAAAACAATGTTTTACGCATGGTACTGTTCTATGTCGCATGCGGACTGCTGGTTATCCTCGTATCTTATGGCGGGCTACTCTTCACCAAGTCCAATCTGAAAGAAGGCATTGCCAGTGGTGATGCGGCCACCCTCGAAAAGGCCATTAATTTCACACGCGTCAACCGCACGCTGAAATCCCAGATGCCGGGCATTCTGCAGGCAGCCAAGCCCAGCGATGATGCCAGCAAATACATGGCCTCTGCCGATATCAAATACGAAGGTCCGATCCTGCAGGTGTCGCCGGAAAACATTGCCGATGTACTGGTCAAAAGCGGTCTCATCAGCAAAAATCCGGATGGCAGCCTTTCCTATGATGATGTGGAAACATCATTCGAATCCATGGCTTATTCGCGCATTACCGTCAAGGCTGTCAGCAAACAGCATCCGGAACTCTGGCTCATGCTGACCATCCAGAAAGATGAATCGCTGGTGCAATGGCGTGTTACCGGCGTACTGATGTCTGAACCGTTACGCGACAAGGCCATCGAATAACGCCCTGTCGACGCAAACAAAAAACGCCCGGCAGAAGCTACATTCCGCCGGGCGTTTTTTTGTTATGCTGCAAAAATATCAGGCAGCGACAGTCCTTTGCGGACGCCTGCGTCGACGCGATGAACGACCTGAACGTCGTACGTCACGACAACCATGCGCAGCGTTTTCCCGATGCGTGGCAGAACCACGGGCAGATGCGGATAATTGTGCTGAAAAACCCGGCACGTCCACGACCGGTATTTTTTTACGGATCAGCTTCTCGATACCGGCCAGCAATTTCATTTCTTCCTGGCTAACCAGTGACATCGCTTCGCCGGACCGGCCTGCCCGGCCTGTGCGTCCGATACGATGTACATAATCCTCGGGCACATTCGGCAGCTCATAATTCACCACATGCGGCAACTGGTCGATATCCAGTCCACGTGCGGCGATATCAGTTGCCACCAATACGCGAACCTCACCCTTCTTGAAACCAGCCAGCGCCTTGGTGCGGGCTGTCTGGCTCTTATTGCCATGAATCGCCGCGGCATGAATGCCATCCTTGCCCAGTTGTTCGGTCAGGCGATTGGCGCCATGTTTGGTACGCGTAAACACCAGCACCTGTCGCCAGTCCTGGCTCGAAATCAGATATGAAAGCAAGGCTCGCTTGCCTGCTTTCTCCACCTTGTGCACCACCTGGCTGACTTGCCCCGCCGTTTCGTTGCGCGCCACTTCCACCAGTACAGGATCATGCAGAATGCCACCTGCCAGACGCTTAATATCATTGGAAAATGTCGCCGAAAACAACAGGTTCTGTCGCTGTTTCGGCAACAGCGCCAATACCCTGCGAATGTCGTGAATGAAGCCCATGTCCAGCATGCGATCCGCTTCATCGAGTACCAGCATATTGACCTGCGACAGATCAGCAACGCCCTGCCCTGCCAGGTCCAGCAAACGTCCCGGCGTTGCCACAAGCACATCTACACCGCGGCGCAGGGTTTTAATCTGCGGCTGAATACCGACGCCACCGAATACCACGGCAGAGCGTATGGGAAGATATTTACCATAAGTGACAATACTTTCTCCGACCTGCGCAGCCAGCTCACGTGTCGGTGTCAGCACCAATACGCGGATACGACGTTTGCCGGAGTTAACCGGTTTCTTTTGCAGCAAAGCCAGCATTGGTAGCGTAAAGCCCGCGGTCTTGCCTGTGCCTGTCTGGGCTGCAGCCATGATATCGTGCCCCTCGAGCACCACCGGTATGGCTTGCGCCTGAATTGGTGTCGGGCTTGTATAGCCCTGTTCGCGCACAGCGCGAAGGATCTCTCTCGGGAGATCAAGTTGTTCAAATGTCATTGTATGTATTTCCAGTATCTGCCCGCCGGAAGAATCCGGACTGATCTGGGTCAGATGTATATTCATTCGCATCAACTCGATGCGAAAAAGCGATGCCGATCAGAAAACGATCGCTTGAAGTGCCGGCACTGTACAGTATCGGCAGACAATCACAAGCCATTCAGCCAGAATCGCGTCCTGTATTCTTCGAGGGAGGCGTCTTATGCCGTTCAAAACCACCGACCTGTACGATGAACATCTGGAAACATTGCAGGTTGCTGCGCCCATTTTTCGCGATTTCGGCGGCAAACACGCATTCCACGGACAAATCGTGACCCTGAAGGCTGTCGACGACAATACCTATCTGAAAGCTGCCTTTGAAACAACCGGTACAGGCAAGGTGCTCGTTGTCGATGCTGCCGGTTCACTGCGCTGCGCAATGATGGGCGATGTGATGGCCGCACTTGGTGCACGCAACGGCTGGGAAGGCATCGTCATTCACGGCTGCATTCGTGATTCCGCTGATGTCGCCAAGATCGATATCGGCGTCAAGGCGCTGGCGACAATCCCGCGCAAAACCGTCAAACGAAATCAGGGGATCATGGATATCCCTGTCCATTTTGCCAATGTTACCTTCTACGCCGGTCACTATCTCTATGCCGATGAAGACGGCATTGTACTTTCGGAGTCAGCACTAATTTAAGATGCTTTCGAAGGCAAATTCAGTACAGTCATTCCCCTGCGACACGGTTTCGGAGTACCTGCTATTCCATTTGTAGCCGCTCCAATTTCCGTGTTCGGCCACACTTACCTGCCAGATGCGGGCAGGCGCTGATACACAAGCGTAGGCAAATCCAAGCGAAAAGAAGCGTACTTCCCCCACCAGCTACAATCGATATACACATCCAGGAGCAGCTTGTCACCACGTAATCGCACATCGTCGGGGCGATAGATAGATTCCCCTCAAAAAGTCACAACCCATTGATATATTGAGACAAAGCGA
>CAZTGM010000022.1:0-27615 GCA_964613235.1 uncultured Zetaproteobacteria bacterium
CTACTTCCGGTGTGCAGGGTGCGTGCTTCACCGCTTCGGGATGGGTATAATAGCTCAGGGCCACTTCGCTGACCGTGGCATGATAACCTTCAGCATCGCCGTAATATTTCTGTGCCAGATGATTGATGGCATCGTTGCGCCACCAGTTGGCCAGTTTGCAGCGTGCTGAATCATAACCCATATAAATTTCCGCAAATGCGGTTGTAAGTGGGGCGATATTGCCGCCATGACCATTAATAAAATAGAAATGTCGGAAACCATGCCGGTGCAGTGATGAGACGATATCGACAACGACATGGATGAGCGTGGCAGGGCGCAGGGTGATCGTGCCGGCAAAAGCCATATGATGCTGGGACATGCCATAAGCCATGGCCGGGACCACGAGCACATCGGCGCGCTGTTCAATGGCTTCGGCAATGCGCTCAGGGCATATCGTATCGGTGCCGATCAGGCCGTTGGGCCCATGCTGTTCGGTAGAGCCAATGGGAATAATGATGCCATCGGACAGGGTCAGATAATGTTCGATTTCCTGCCAGGTGCTGAGTGCTAGTTTCATACAGGCCTCCGATAAGATGTATGTGGATTGTGGCGTTGGTACGGCCGCAGCATCAAGACAAAACAGCAGCCGGTGTATCCGAGGTACCCAAGGCAAAAAATCACTGTAGCATGCTGCCAAAAATCAGGCGGGTGAACAATGACAGATCAACGCAAGGGAATACGGAGCATTATGGATGCGCCGAAGCTGGATAAAACAGCCGATGGCCTGATCAACGGTATTCAGCGCCACTTCCTGCGCACGCTGGGGCAACATACTGCCAGTCGCTCCAATCATTATCGTTATCAGGCACTGGCTTACACGATTCGCGATCATTTGATGGAAGGCTGGAAAAACACCAAGGATGCCTACTTGGAAAAAGATGGTAAGCGGGCTTTTTATTTGTCGCTCGAGTTTCTCATGGGGCGTGCGCTGGGTAATGCTGTGCTGAACTTGGGGCTGGACAGGGAAACGCGTGATGCCTTGCATATGCTGGGCCTGGAATACGAAGAAAAAGTGGAAATGGAGCAGGATGCCGGCCTGGGCAACGGAGGACTGGGACGTCTGGCGGCCTGTTTTATCGACAGTTGTGCCACCTTGCAGTTACCGGTAGGGGGCTATGGTATCCGTTATGAATACGGTATGTTCAGGCAGAAAATCGAGAACGGTTTCCAGGTTGAGGAACCGGACCACTGGTTGCGTAACGGCAATGTCTGGGAATTGGAGCGGCCGGAATATACGCAAACGATCCATTTCGGGGGGCGTTCCGAATATTACCGCGATGAACACGGGCAGTTGCGTTGTCGCTGGGTGGATACGCAGGATGTGCTGGCTATACCGTTTGATACACCGATTCCGGGTTATGAAAATGGTACCGTCAACACGTTACGCTTGTGGAAAGCGGCGGCAACGGACGATTTCAACCTGGGTGAATTCAATGCCGGCAGCTATCCTGAATCCGTTGCAGCCAAGAACGAGGCGGAACAGATTTCGCTGGTATTGTATCCCAACGATGCCAGTGAGAACGGTAAGGAGCTTCGCCTGCGACAGCAATATTTTCTCGCTTCAGCCAGCCTGAAAGATGTGATACGCCAGTGGTGCAAGGAACACGGCAACGATTTCAGCCAGTTTGCCGACAAGAACTGTTTCCAGCTGAACGATACCCATCCAACCGTGGCCATTGCCGAATTGATGCGCCTGTTGCTTGACGAATACCGGCTGGACTGGGATGAGGCCTGGCAGATTACGACACGCACGATGGCATACACCAATCATACGCTATTGCCTGAGGCGCTGGAGCGCTGGCCGGTACATTTATTCGGACGCTTGCTGCCGCGGTTGCTGGAGATTATCTATGAGATCAATGCTCGTTTCTTAACTGAAGTGGCCGAACGCTGGCCGGGCGATGTGGAACGGCAACGTCGCATGTCGATTATCGAAGAAGGTCCGGTGCAGCAGGTGCGCATGGCCTATCTGGCACTGGTCGGTTGTTTTTCGATTAATGGCGTGGCCGAGCTGCATTCGGAACTGCTGAAGAAGGGGCTGTTCTACGACTTCTATGAAATGTGGCCGGAGAAATTTAATAACAAAACCAATGGTGTGACGCAGCGACGCTGGCTGGCTATGTGCAATGAGCCGTTGTCAGCCCTGATCAATGAAACGATCGGTGATGCATGGGTGACGGACCTTGCGCAGCTTAAAAAACTGGCGCCTTATGCCGATGATGCAGAATTTCGTGCGCGTTGGGATGCCTGCAAGTATCAGAACAAGGTGCGTCTGGCCAAACAGGTTGCAAAGGTTTGCGGCGTACAGTTTTCACCGGATGCCATGTTTGATATCCAGGTCAAGCGCATTCATGAATACAAACGCCAGTTACTCAATGTTCTGCATGTGATTCATCTTTATGATCGTATCAAGCGTGGCGATACGGATGACTGGACGCCGCGCTGCGTGCTGTTCGGCGGCAAGTCTGCGCCGGGCTATTATATGTCCAAACAGATCATCAAGCTGATCAATAATGTGGCCGATGTGGTCAATCATGATGCGGATGTGGGCGACAGGTTGAAGGTCGTCTTTTTCCCGAACTATCGCGTTTCAGCCATGGAAGTGATTTGTCCGGCGGCGGATTTGTCCGAACAGATTTCCACGGCAGGCAAGGAAGCCTCCGGTACCGGTAATATGAAATTCATGATGAATGGAGCATTGACGATCGGCACGCTGGATGGTGCCAATATCGAAATCCGTGAAGAGGTTGGCGATGAAAACTTCTTCCTGTTTGGCCTGACTGCCGAGGAAGTGGAGGAAACTCGCAAACATTATGATCCGAATGCCCTGATTGATCAGGATGAGGATTTGCAGCGTGTGATGCGCCTGCTTGAATGCGGTCATTTCAACCAGTTTGAGCCGGGTCTGTTTGAGACGATTACTGCCTCGATACGTAACCCGAACGATCCCTGGCTGGTAGCAGCGGATTTCCGCAGTTATGTGGATGCCCAGCAGCAGGCAGCAAATGCGTTCCGGGACCGCGAGGCCTGGTTACGCATGAGTATTCTGAATGCCGCATGCAGCGGAAAGTTTTCGACGGATCGTACGATGCTCGAATACAATCGCGACATCTGGAATTTGGAACCGATTTCACCTAAGTGCGATTGAGTCTCATCCCTGTATAAAAAAGCCCGGCGATGCCGGGCTTTTACGTTTCGCTGTTTGTTTATTTCACCGTGATATGAATCGTCTGGCTGAGCGCCTTGCCATACGATTGATGGTGCCCGTTGGCAAACTGCAGGGTCAGTGTATGTTTGCCGGGCGTCAGGCGCAGCGTGGTTTCGGTCTGTCCTTTGCCGAAATGAAGATGCGAGGCATCTTTCGGTATGACCTGGCCTGCGGCAATCGGGCCGCCATCAATGATGATATGATGATGACCAGCACCCTCCACAGCCTCACCGGCAGCCTCGACTTTCACGCCTTCGGCTCCCATGCGAAGGCTGACATCCTGGCCGGTTACAGAGCCATCTGTTGGTGTAATGAAGAATACACGCGCGTGTTTGTGTTCATGTGCCTGTAATGGCGCAGCCAGCAGACCCATGGCGGCTATCGCACCGAAAAGAATGCTTTTGGGACTATATTGCATAAATCCTCCTTGTTGAGATGAAGGGGACTATCTCATTTTATGTGTGCATTTGGCAAGAGGGGCAGTACGCTTGGCCCTGAGCGAATGAGGTGGGATGATCATTCCCGCCTGTACTTGTTTTAGGAGTATGCCCCTTGTTTGAACCTGAACGTTTCCGAAGCGCTGCATATCGGGATGTTATCGATGAACATGCATCGGCACTGACCGTGCATATTGATACTGCATGTGTGCAACAGATGGAAAAAATGGCCGAAGCGGGCTATCCGTACGAAATATGCGGCCTGTTGATCGGTTCGCTGGACGCAAATGGCTGGTTGGTGCGGGATGTGCGCCAGGTAGCGAATCTGAATGAAGAGCGTGCTGCGGATCGTTTTATGCTTGATCCGGCTGCCTATCAGCAGATTGATCGGGAACTCAGGGGTAGCGGTAAGGAAATTATCGGCGTATTTCATTCGCATCCGGACTGTCCGTCCCGGCCTTCACCGACGGACCGGGAAAATGCCTGGGAGGGCTTTCTCTATCCCATTGTCAGTGTATGCGATGGCCGTGCACGCGCAACAGATTACTGGGCGTTGAATGATGATATTGGGCGTTTTCAGCGTGTAAACAGGGATGATATATGCAGCTAAAAACCATCATCCCCTTGTTGCTGCTTGCTGCATGTGCTGTTCAACCGCCGGCGGCGAACAAGGCACAAAAGCAGCCATCTGTACATCCGGTTACTCTGGGCCAGCTTGATCCCGATTACCTTTACTTAGCAGCGCAGAGTGCACTGAATCAGGGTAATCATGCCATGGCTGTGCAATTGCTGGATGTGCTGGTGCAAAAGGATCCGCAAGCCATGATGCCGAGGTTGCAACTGGCGGCGTTATTGCTGCAGATGGGAGAACTGGAAAGCGCCGAAGCCCATTTGCAACAGTTGCGTCTGTCGGCGGATGCCTTGTCAAAGAATGAACGCATACAGGTGCATGTGCTGTATGCACGCCTGTTGGCTGCCCGTCAGCAATGGTCCGAGGCATTGAACGAGCTGGTCATGCTGCAGCAGGAAGCGCCGGACAATGAGGAAGCCTATGTCCTGGAGGCACAGGTGCATATGGCCCGGAAACATTCGGCACTGGCTTTGCAGGCCATTGATGAGGGATTGCAGCATCATGTATCGCCCCGGCTGTTGTTGCTCAAGGCCAGGTTGTTGATGAACAGTGGCAACCTGGAGCAGGCGGAAAAGGCCGTTGGGCGTTTGCGCAAGATACAGCCGGAGAACGATGCGGCGGTCTTATTGCAGGGAGAGCTTGCTACCAGGCGTCATGTGCCTGGGCGTAGCGAAAAATTGTATCGTGAATTTCTCAGGCAATATCCGGGTGCGCTTCGGATAGGCCGCGCGCTGGGACGTTTGCTCATCAAAGAGAATCGCATCAGCGAGGCTATCGGTGTGCATGAGCGGCTGGCGGCGCAAACCGGAGGCAATGTATCCGTGTTGAAGACGCTGGGGCTGTTACATTTTCAGCAGGGCGATTATGCACAGGCAGAAAAAGTATTCCGGAATATTGAGGCACAATCGCCACAACAGGACGAAGATGTGGCCTTTTATCTGGCCTCCAGTCTGGAAGCGCAGGGTAAAATCGATGCGGCTTATCGAAAATACCAGCAGATCGGCAAGGGGACGAAACATTATTTTGATGCCCGGCTACGTCTGGCAGCAATCGATATACGACAACAGCGGGTGACCAAAGGCGAGCAGCGTATTCGTCAGGTGTTGAAGAAAAAACCATCCATGCTGCAAGCCTGGGAAATGTTGAGCGGATTATTGCTCGAACAAAAGGAATACGCACAATTGATCAGGGAAACCGATGCTATTGCATCGACGGCCAATGCTACGGATACGCTGTTGTACAATCGTGCAATCGCATTTGAGTTTCTGGCACATTATCAGGATATGGAAGCTACGCTTCAGCGCATTTTAAAGCATGATCCGCGCTATGCCGAAGCGCTGAATTTTCTCGGTTATTCGCTGGCGGACAGAGCTGTTCGTCTGGATGAGGCGGAAACATTTATCCGTCGTGCGCTGGATATCCGGCCGGATGACCCGTATTACCTGGACTCGCTGGCTTGGGTGTATTACCGGCAGGGACAGATTGAAGATGCCGTGGCGTTGCAACAGAAAGCACTGGGTAAATTGCATGATGATCCGGTTATGCATGAACATCTTGGCGATATGTATCACAGTCTGGGACAAGCCCAAAAGGCCGTGGACGAATATCGCAAGGCACTTGAACTGAAGCATGACAAGCCTTCGAAAATAAAACAAAAAATCCATCAGGTAAAGCAGTCGAAATGAATATCCGCTGGCTGTTGCCGGTGTTGATGCTGTTATTGGCATCCTGTGCAACAACAAGATCGCCGATGAGTATGACGGGCGAGGGGCAGATCGGCCCCTTTACGACGTTTCATGGTCGTATGATCGTCATGACGCCGTCCAGACGCTGGCAGGTCAGTATTCAGTGGCAAACGGAGGATGCCCGGCGCGGATATCTGCGTTTATTGCATCCGTCCACCGGTTTTGTGCTGGAGGCCCGCTGGAAGCGGCCGCAGGTGGAGTTACGTGATTCGAAATATCCGCAGTGGCGCAATGTTTCCATTGCAGAGATGCAACAGCAGGGTATTTTACTGCCGCCTTGGGAAATGGCTGCCATTCTGCAGGGGGACATACCCGCCTCGTTTCATGTGATCGGTGCCGGTCGCTGGCAGCGGCATGTCGATGATACTCTGTTGCGCCTGCAATGGCAGGCCGGCCAGCAGCGTTTGACGCTGACCGATATTACACATGGTCGGCGCATCATTCTGGTGATTGAGTCGTGGTCCTGAAAGCGCCAGCCAAGGTCAACCTGCATTTACGGGTGATCTCCGTGCGTGATGATGGTATGCACGAACTGGATACGTCTTTTGCTTATGTTGATGTATGGGATGAATTGGGCGTGCGTGAGGCAGCAGCATTGCAAGTTACATGTTCATTGCCTGGCCTAAGTGGCGAGAAAAACCTTGTGTATCGGGTGCTGCAAGCATTTCGTCAGTACACCGGCATTACACAAGGCCTGCATGTGCATATCGACAAGCGCCTGCCGATGCAGGCTGGACTGGGTGGTGGTTCATCGGATGCCGCAAGCGCATTGATGGCTGCCAATCGTTTATGGCAGGTGGACATGGCAACAGAGTCGCTGATCGAATTTGCCGCGCCACTGGGGGCGGATATTCCCTGTTTTCTGTTCGGACAGGCGTCACGGGCCAGCGGGATTGGTGAAGTGCTGGAAGTCTATGCAGATGCTCTGCCGAAACAGAGCGTGCTGCTGGCCTGGCCGGGTGAAGGCGTATCCACGCCCGAAGTTTTCCGGCATTTCGATGCGAGCCATGCGGCCTGTGCGTTGACCGCTCCGCAAGCGGTGGATACCATGCGCCCCGTTTCGGAGCGGCTGGGCAGCAATGACCTTGAGATCAGCGCCTGTGCCATCAGCCCGGCCATTGGGCGATTGCTGGCAACGCTGCGGGCGCATGCGCAAACGGCCTGGATGAGCGGCAGCGGGTCGACCTGTGTCGCACTGTTCGACGAGCTACGGGATGCGCAGATGATGGCGGACAGGCTGCGGCATGAAGGCCTGGCCAGTTGGACTCATGTGGGTTCATTGTTACGCAGTCATCCGGAAGAATTTGGGGCGTAGCCAAGCGGTAAGGCAGCGGGTTTTGATCCCGTCATGCGCAGGTTCGAATCCTGCCGCCCCAGCCAGTTTGAGAATGTAACAGGGCTCGTTCATCGGGTTTTCAGGAGCACGCATGATCCATAGAAAGCTGCGGCTTTTTTCCGGCACATCCAATCCGCCACTGGCGCAGGCGGTAAGCGCCGAAATCGGCATGCCACTTGGCGAGATATCCATTCAGCGTTTTTCCGACGGTGAAATTTTTCTGCAATACGGTGAAACGATTCGTGGTCAGGATGTGTTTTTCATTCAGCCGACTTCGGCATTGGCCAACACGAACCTGATGGAATTGCTGATTGCCATCGATGCCGCCAAACGTGCCTCGGCGCGACAGATCTGTGCCGTGGTGCCCTATTTCGGTTATGCCCGTCAGGATCGCAAGAGCAGTGGGCGAACGCCGATTACGGCCAAGCTGGTGGCTGATATGATCGAAGTTGCCGGTGCAACCCGAGTACTGACCATGGACCTGCATGCAGGCCAGATTCAGGGCTTTTTCAACATTCCGGTGGATAATATCTATGCCGGGCCCTTGTTTGCGCGTGATATTCGCGAAAACAATGAGCTGGAAAATGTCGTTATCGTATCGCCGGATGTGGGTGGTGTGGTACGTGCGCGTGCGCTGGCCAAACGCCTGCATGTCGATATGGCCATTGTGGACAAGCGTCGGCCTGCTCCCAATGTGGCCGAAGTGATGAATATCATCGGCGATATCGAAGATAAGCACTGCATCCTGATCGATGATATGGTTGATACGGCGGGTACCCTGTGTAATGCGGCCAAAGCACTGGTTGAGCAGGGGGCAAGCAAGGTCACCGGTTATGCCACGCACGGTGTGTTGTCTGGTCCTGCAGCCGAACATCTTGCCACAACATCGGCGATTCACGAGCTGGTCATTACCGACAGTATTCTGCAGCCGCAGGAGATTCTGGATACAGGTAAGGTGCGCGTATTGTCGGCGGCATCGTTGCTGGCCGAGGCGATTTCACGTATTTACGATGCTCGCTCGATTAGCAGCTTGTATAATTAATTCGAGTCTCTAAACTGCGCCGCGCGCAGCAGCCTATGCTGTGCCGCTGTCACGGGACAACCCGTCGGCGCATTTCAAGGAGAACGCTATGAGTCACATTGTTCTGGAAGCCCAGCTTCGCGAAAAAACCGGCAAAGCCGAAACACGTCGTTTGCGCAGGAGCGGCAAGGTTCCCGCCATTATTTATGGTGGCGGAAAGCAGGATCTGCCGATTGCACTGGATTATTTCGAGATCACCAAACGACTGAATGAAGATACTTTCCATACATCCATGATCGAGATCAAGGTCAAGGGTTCACGCGGCAAGAATTCCGTGCTGTTGAAATCTGCCCAGTACGATCCGCTCAAGGACACCGTTACCCATCTGGACTTTCAGCGTGTGAAGGCTGCGGAAACTGTAACCGTTGAAGTACCGGTGCATGCAGTTAATTATGAAAAATGCCCGGGCGTTGTGGCCGGTGGCCTGCTTGAAGTTATTCGTCATACACTGGAAGTGGACAGCCGTGCAGACAGTATTCCCGATGCCATTGAAGTGGATTGCAGTACGCTGGAACTGGGCGATTCGGTACATATCGATGATATTCAGTTGCCGGAAGGCTGCAGTGTGCAGCATGATGTAAACTTCACTGTAGTTACGATTGCTACGCCGTCTGCCCTTAAGGGACATGCGGATGAAGTCGAGGAAGAAGCAGAAGCGACTGAAGAAGCATAAGCTGCTGTTCACTGGCGATGAAGCTGCTCGTCGGCCTGGGTAATCCAGGCAGAAAATACGAGGCAACCCGTCACAATATCGGTTTCCGTTTTCTGGATGCCTTAAACCAACACGAGGCGCTGAGCTTTGCATCAGCGCCTCGTTTTCGTGCGGAAACGGCCAGCTGGCAATGTGTCGGCGACAAGGTGTTGCTGGTCAAGCCGCAGACATTCATGAATCATAGCGGTGAGGCCGTTGCGCCGCTGGCCCGCTATTACGGTATTGGCACGTCGGATATTTTCGTGATTTACGATGATCTGGATCTGGCTGCCGGCAAGTTCCGTTTCAAAACAGGCGGTGGCCATGGCGGGCATAACGGCCTGCGCTCCCTGAACCAGCATTTGCCGGATGCGGCCTATCACCGGCTGAAAATCGGCATTGGCCGCCCACCTGACGGTATGGATGTGACTTCATGGGTATTGGGCAAAAGTACACAGGCCGAACGGCTGAATGAAGAACGGATCTTTGCGGCCTTGTTGCGCGAATTGCCAGCCATCCTGGGTGGTGATCTGGCAGGTGCCAGCAATCGCATGCATATCTGTTTGCAGGAGACATAAACCATGGCATTAAGTATTGGAATTGTGGGATTGCCGAATGTCGGTAAATCGACATTGTTTAATGCACTGAACGGTGGTGGCGCGGAAGCGGCCAATTATCCGTTCTGCACGATCGATCCGAACGTCGGCATCGTGCCGGTACCCGATCCGCGCCTGGATGCTCTGGCCGAAATCGTCAAACCGCAGGCCGTGCAGCATGCTGTTGTTGAATTTGTCGATATTGCCGGGCTGGTTGCCGGTGCAGCGAAGGGTGAGGGATTGGGCAACCAGTTTCTGGCTAATATCCGTGAATGTTCGGCCATTGCCCATGTCGTACGTTGTTTCGAGGATGAGAATGTGACGCATGTGTCCGGTCGTGTCGATCCGTTGAGCGATATCGAGATCATCGATACCGAACTGATGCTCAAGGATATGGAAACCTTGCAGAAGGCCGTGGCGCGAACTGAAAAACAGACCAAGACAGGCGACAAGGATGCGCGTGCCTTGCTGGCATTGCAGCAGAAGGTATTACAGTCGCTGGAAGATGGTATCACGATGCGTCGCCAGCAGCTTGCTGATGACGAACGCGACAGCCTGAAGTCCTTATGCCTGCTGACGGCCAAACCGGTGTTGTATATCGCCAATGTGGATGATGGCTCATTGCCGGATGGCAACCAGTGGGTGGAACAGGTGCGTGAATTCGCCCGTCAGGAAGATGCGCGTGTGGCCATTGTTTCCGCGCAGATCGAATCCGAACTGGTGGAAATGGATGAGGAGTCACGCGCCGAATTTCTGGCAGACTTGGGCCTGAGCGAGCCGGGTTTGAATACGGTAATTCGCGAAGCCTACAGCCTGCTGAATCTGATGACCTATTTCACGGCAGGCGTGAAGGAAGTACGTGCCTGGACGATTCATCGTGGTGATACGGCGCCAAAAGCTGCGGCAGTGATTCATAATGATTTTGAAAAAGGCTTTATTCGCGCGGAAACGATTTCCTATGAGGACTTCATTGCCTTTGGCGGTGAGGCCAGGGCCAAGGAAGCCGGCAAGATGCGCCTTGAAGGCAAGGACTACATCGTGCAGGACGGTGATGTCATGCACTTCCGCTTTAATGTCTAGTTGACTTTTTATAACATCAGGAAGAGATGAGAGGGCTCTCGATATGGATCAATACATACGAAAGCCATTGGTTTTATACACGGTTGAGGCATGCATCTCATCACGAGAAGTGCCGGGAAGCAGCATGCTTTCCGGAAAGCGTCTATACTGCTAGTTTAAGAGCGGGCGTTTTGGAGGTGGTTATGCGTGCGCAGCGAACATTGAAAAGACCGTTAACGGTCTTTTCCTTTATTCTTTCCCTCATTGTTCTTACGGCAACCATTTATATCGGTGGAGGCAGTATAAGTCTGGCTGTTGGCATGGGCATTATGTTTACTCTGCCGATCACGATGTTGACTGCTGTGGCTGAAGGTCTGCTCCGGAGCAAGGAAAAGAGCGATGATCTCAAGGCAGCCGGATTCGTTGCTATGGGCGATTTGTTTTTCAATCCGGTTAACCGGGATGTTCTGATCCTTGCCGACTCAGGTGACAGGCTGGATTTTCATATGGATGTCGTCTCTGCCTGGAGGCACAAACAGTCGGAAAAGGGGCATTTTATTGAATTTGAACTCAATGATGATTATCGTACCTATACTATCGATGCGATGATTGATAGCGAGGCGGATGTCAGGCAGTTCAGGAAGCTTGTCGATCAGGATTAAAAATAAAACTGACCTGCATTTGCAGGTCAGATGCTGGATGTTACTCCTGTGTGGATAGCCAGCGTTCGGCATCCAGTGCCGCTTTGCAACCCTCGCCAGCGCTGGTGACAGCTTGGCGGTAAATCGGATCGGCCACATCGCCGGCGGCAAATACGCCTGCAACAGAGGTCTGCGTGGACTTGCCGTTGGTGATCAGGTAACCGGCATCGTCCTTTTCCAGCTGATCTCCCACAAAATCGGTGTTGGGTTTGTGACCGATGGCGATGAATACGCCGTGCACCGGTATTTCTTCTACGGTGTCATCGACGGTGGATTTCAGGCGGATGCCGGTGACGCCAGAATCATCGCCCAGGATTTCGTCGACGACGCGGTTCCAGGCAACTTTGATATTATCGGTTGCAAGCAGATGCTCTTGCATAATTTTTTCCGCCCGCAGGGCATCGCGACGATGTACCAGAGTTACTTTGCTGCAGAGGTTGGACAGATAGATGGCTTCTTCCACGGCTGTATCGCCACCACCGACTACGACGACTTCCTTGCCGCGATAGAAGAACCCATCACAGGTGGCGCAGGCGGAGACACCGCGACCGGAAAAGGCTTCCTCGCTGGGCAGGCCCAGGTATTTGGCCGAGGCACCAGTGGCAATGATCAGTGCATCACAGGTGTATTCACCTTCATCACCCTTCAGAAGAAACGGCCGGCGTCCCAGATCAGCCTCATTGATATGATCCCAGATGATTTCCGTGCCGAAGCGTTCGGCCTGAGCCTTGAAATCCTCCATCATTTCCGGGCCCTGCACGCCATCCTTATAGCCTGGATAATTGTCCACATCGGTTGTCGTCGTCAGCTGGCCACCTGGTTGCAGGCCTTGAATGATAACCGGTGACAAACCGGCGCGCGCGGCATAAATGGCAGCGGTATAGCCGGCCGGTCCGGAACCGAGAATGATAAGATGATGATGTTGAATGCTGGACATGCAAGCCTCCCGAAAAATGAATGCGAATGATAGCGATCAGTGTCGGTGCTGAGAACCGTCAGATGCCTTCGGCATAGTGCACCCGCGAGCTGTCGGCAAAGACGGGTGTGGTCAGGTATTTTTCGCCACCATCCGGAAAAATCATGACGATTTCGCCGGGTTTTCCGGCTGTCGCCAGCTCTTCAGCCAGTTGTAGGCCGGCGGCCATGGCGCAGCCACAGGACTGGCCACAAAGAATGCCTTCCTGTGCGGCAAGGCGCTGGGTCATTTCATACGCCTCGTCGGTGCTGATGCCCATTTTACGATCATGGACCGAAGCATCGTAAATACCGGGTACAATGCTGGATTCGATATGTTTCAGGCCCTCAATGCCGTGAAACGGGGAATCCGGTTCGGCTGCGATGATCTGGATGGATGGGTTGGTGCGTTTCAGGAAACGCCCGGTACCGACCAGCGTGCCGGACGTACCCAGTGAGGCGATGAAATGGGTGACTGTGCCATCGGTATCCTGCCAGATCTCCGGGCCGGTAGATTCTTCATGGGCGCGTGGATTGGCCGGGTTGTTGTATTGATCCGGCTTGAAATAAATGGAAGGGTTTTCCTTATAGATCTCGCGTGCCTTGATGATGGCACCGTCGGAACCTTCCAGAGGATCGGAAAAAATCAGTTCGGCGCCGAAGGCCCGACAGATGCGTTTGCGCTCATCGGAGACATTACCCGGCATAACCAGGCGTACGCGGATGCCCATCGTGGCACCGATCATGGCCAGTGCGATACCGGTATTGCCGCTGGTGGAGTCGAGAATAATTTTGTGCTCATCGAGCAGACCTCGTTCGATACCGTCGCGGATCATCCACAGGGCAGGGCGATCCTTGACCGACCCCCCGGGATTAAAACGTTCCAGTTTGGCATACAGGCAAATATTATCGGGCAGGTGCGCGGTCATGCGTTGCAGCTTTACCAGCGGCGTATGGCCAATCAGGTCGAGAATGGTATTCAAATGCAGATCATCCTTGCGTATTCGAAATTTGGCTGAACCCTGTTGAATTCATCGCGTTTTGCCAAGTGTTTGCACAGCTTCCTCCAGGGTGTTGAAGGGCCAGAGGCCATGGCATTGTTCCAGCAGGAAGCAGCGTAGCCGCCCGGCAGGGATGCCTGCGGCTCGCAGGGCTCGTAGTTCCGCCGACTGATGACGCTTGGCCAGTCGTTTGCCCTGTGAGTCATGCAGCAGCGGGTGATGGTGATAGCGCGGTGAGGGCAGGTCGAGCAGGTATTGCAAAATCCGGTGAATCGCCGTGCTGGGTTGCAGGTCCTGTCCGCGAATAACATCGGTGATGCCTTCCCTGGCATCATCGATGACAACCGCCAGGTGATAAGAAACGCCGATATCCTTACGGCCGATGACCAGATCATGCGTCAGCCTGGCCGGATGATGGCGGCCATGCTGATCCGTCCAGCAGAGCGATGCCGGTGTTTCCCGGCGCACGCGTTCGATATTCAGGCGCCAGGCATAGGGTAATGACTGTATGCGCCGGGATACTTCGTGGCTTGACAATCTGCGACAGGTACCGGGATACCAAGGCATGGCCGGATCGTGCTGATGGGGTGCGGATGCACTGCGCGCAATTTCTTCCTCAATCTCCCTGCGCGTGCAGAAACAGGGATAGATCAGTTCCCGCTCATATAATTGTGCAACAGCCTGACGGTAATATTCGCCGTGCCGGCTCTGCCAGGAAATATTGCCTTGCCAGCCGATTCCCAGCCATTGCAGATCTTCGATAATACCCTGCACATACTGCGTTCGGCAGCGAGTATGATCGATATCCTCGATGCGCAGGTGCAGTTCGGCACCGTGCGCATCGGCCCATTGTTGGCAACATAGCGCTGAAAAAGCGTTGCCGACATGCAGATTGCCTGTCGGACTTGGTGCAAAGCGGGTACGCAGAGGTCGCTTCATCCCCTGGGCGGAGGTGTGTAATCCCTGGGAGCCGGCGGTGGCAGCAGAAAACGCTGACCCGGTTCCAGGCGATCCGGCCGGGTCAATACCTTGATTTCATCGCCAGCCTGCAATACGAAGTCGTCATGCGGCACATGCGTCTGATCATGACGGATAATGGCAATCGGCTGCACACCATGGGCAATGCGCGTGTCGGCCAGTCGGCAGCCGACCAGTGGCGATTCGCGCTCAATAATGCGGGATTCATAAACCAGTCGGCGACGGTAGGCCTGATCGTTCCAGTAGGTATAGGTATAGGGCTTGGCGAACAGGCGTTTGGCCTGCAACTGGTGCATAAGCTGCGCATGTTTTACTTCATCACCTTCCTGTAAGGCCACGTAAATATGGGAAATATGGAACTGTTCACTGGCCAGGCGTGCGATGTGCAGATTATGATCCGAGGAGCCGGTCATGACCAGAATGGAACCGATTTCCTCTGCATGAATGATCTCCAGATACACCGGATCCAGCGCATTGCCGCGCAGGGCCTCATAGCCGGAACGTTGCAGGTTGCTGATCACTTCACCATTCAGGTCCAGAAAGCGTACTTCACGATCTTCACCCAGCGCGCGGCCGATTTCCGAGCCCATCTGCCCGCCGCCGACGATCAGCAGCGATCGTTCGTCGGGGCCGGTGATATTCAGTGCCAGTTTTAAGGGACCAGCGATCAGGCTGTAAACGAGAATGGAGGCAATGATAATAATGTAGACCAGTGCCAGCAGCATTTCGCTGTTGGCATGGCCCTGATCCTGCAGCACGATGGCAAACAGGGAGGTGATGGCTGCCGCGACCACTCCGCGCGGCGCCATGCCGCCAATGAAATACATTTCATTGCGTTTCACCTTGCTGCCCATGCAGGAAAAAATAGCTGTCAGAGGACGGGCTCCCATCATCAGGATCAGGAAGATAATAATGCCTTCCCATAAATAGCCGCGGACAACTGCCAGATTCAAATTGGCGGCCAGCAATACGAATAGAACCGAAATCAGTAGCATCGACAGGCTGCCTTTAAAATGACGTAGACGCTGAATATCCGGCAAATCGAGTTTCTGCAGGCGTGCACCGGCAACAAGCATGGCCAGTAGGCCGGCCTGGTTACTGATATGATCGGCCAGCAGGAACAGTCCCCAGGACCAGGCCAGGGTCAGAATGGAGCGGCTTTCAATATCCCTGACCCAGTCGGTTTTGAGGATAAAGCCAAGCATGTGCGCGCCGGCCAGGCCGACACCTACGCCGATCAGGGCTTTGAACAGCAGTGTTTGGGCAATCATCCATGGTGGCATGTCATTGGCGGAGAGCACAAATTGCAACATGACAATGGCCAGAATGGCGCCGAACACATCGATGAGCATGGCTTCGCCGGTGAGAATGTGGCTGACCGTACGTCCCAGTCGCATTTGCCGTACAATCGGCAGAATTACGGTCGGTCCGCCAACGGAAACCAGTGCACCGAATAGCATGGCCATGCCAAGGTCCATGCCGGCCAGGTAATAGGCGGCACCGCCAGCAAACAGCATGGTGAACATCGGTCCGAAAATCACCAGCCTGCCGACAACCCAGCCGTTTTCCTTCAGCGCCTTCAGGTTCAGGTTCAGGCCGCCCTCGAACAGGATGATGGCTAGTCCTAGTTCAACCAATGTATGCAGGGCAGGCTGGATGCTTTCCACATGCAGCCAGTGGATGCCGAAAGGCCCCAGCGACATGCCTGCTACCAGCCATAGCAGAATGGGTGGGAACTTCAGTCTGGCTGCCAGTACCTGTGCACTGATGGCAACCAGCACGGCAATAACAAAGGCTGAGGTCGGATTGGCAAGATCTTCAAACATCAGGCGCAAGCTGCCTTTGAAGTATGGGCGCAGCAAGAATATTTCGAGGCATGAATCCTCAGCCTTGCAGTGCTATCATGCGCCACCTTTTGCCAAGGAGGCGGTATTTTGTTCAATACGGAAGAAAAACGCGGCGTGTTTTCGATAGCGGGCATTTATGGCCTGCGTATGATGGGACTCTTCCTGATTCTGCCTGTATTTGCGATGTATGCGGAATCGCTACGGGATGTAACACCGATGCTCGTTGGCCTGGCGTTGGGTGCCTATGGTTTAACGATGGCCGTGTTCCAGATCCCTTTCGGCTGGCTATCTGATCGTATCGGTCGCAAGCCGGTCATTGCGGCAGGCTTGCTGATTTTTGCCGCAGGCAGCGTGGTGGCAGCCATGTCCGACTCCATCTGGGGCGTGATTGCAGGTCGGGCATTGCAGGGTGCTGGTGCCATTGCTGCTGCGCTGACGGCATTGCTGGCGGATCTGACGCGCGAGGAAATTCGTTTGCGCTCAATGGCTGTTATCGGTATGACAATCGGTTTTTCCTTTACGCTGGCTTTGGTGCTGGCACCGTGGGTCGATGCGCTGATCGGCGTACCGGGTATTTTCTGGGCAACGGCGGTATTGGCTATCGTATCAATAGTTGTGCTCTACCGCGTTGTACCGACTCCGAAACGTACCATCCGTCATCGCGATGCTGAAGCCGTGCCGACCGAATTCAAACGCATTCTGCATGATCCCCAGTTGTTGCGACTGGATTTCGGTATTATGGCTCTGCATGGTGTGATGACGGCCATGTTTGTTGTGCTGCCGTTTGTATTGCGCGACCAGTTGCAGATTGAACCGATTCATCATGCCTGGGTATATCTGCCGATTCTGGTGCTGGCCATGGGCCTGATGGTGCCGATGATTATCATGGCCGAGAAAAAAGGAAAAATGCGACAGGTCTTTCTCACAGCGATTAGTGGTGTGCTGTTGTCCGGCCTGCTATTGGGGACTTTCCATAGCGGTATGATCGCCGTATTGATTGGCCTGTTTGTGTTTTTTGTGTCCTACAATGTGCTGGAAGCCACGCTGCCGTCATTGATTTCGCGTATGGCACCGATCGATGCCAAGGGCACGGCCATGGGCGTCTATTCCTCATCGCAGTTTCTGGGGGCTTTTTTTGGTGGTTCTCTCGGCGGCTGGGCACTGGGTTCGCTGGGAACCTCCGGGGTATTCTATGGTTGTGCGCTGGCCATGCTGGCATGGCTACTGCTGGCTTTTGGGCAACGCATGCCATCGATGAAATCAGCCTATATGACACATGTTGATGGCAGCCATGTGCATTCAGCAAGCGAGCTGGAACAGCAGTTGCTGGCACTGAACGGTGTGTGCGAGGCGCGTGTGGTGCCGGAAGAAGATGTCGTGTTTCTGCGCATCGATAAGGGTACTTTCGATGAAGACGCTGTGAAATCGCTTCTGACCCGGGTTGCAAGTTAAGAGGATGAATATGGCGATAAAGAACCATTTTAAAACGGGGAAACCCGTATTGCTGATTATCATGGATGGCTGGGGCCTGGGCAAGGGGGGTAAAGAAGATGCCGTTGCCCGTGCCAATACACCGGTGTTTGATCGTTTACGGGCGCAATATGCGCATACGGCATTGCAGACACACGGACACTTTGTCGGCCTGCCGGCAGAGAAAGACCTAGGTGGTTCGGAAGTCGGGCACCTGACGATGGGTGCCGGCAAGGTGCTCGACCAGGGACCGACGCGTATTAAGAAAGCCATCGAAGACGGTTCGTTCTTCGAATCCGATGCATTGCAACAGATCATTCAGGCAGGAAAACAGGGCGGTACCGTGCATCTAACGGGGTTGCTGTCGGATGGCAATATCCATTCCCATCTGTCGCATTTCCGGGCTCTGATTGATTATGCGTTTGAGCATGGCGTCAGGTCACTGCGCGTGCATGCGCTGCTTGATGGCCGTGATGTCGGTATTCAGACAGCACAGAAATATATTTGCGAACTGGAAGAGGCTTTTGTCTATATCAACGGACACGAAGGTTTTTGTTATGCCTTTGCTTCAGGTGGTGGACGTGAACGGATTATCATGGACCGGGATCGTGACTGGAGCAAGGTGGAACAGGGATGGAATGCGATGGTGCATGGTCAGGCCGAATTCCGTTTTCCGTCGATGATGGCGGCACTGGAACATTTTCGCAGCGAAAATCCGAATATTGTTGATCAGGATCTGCCTGGTTTCGTGCTGGTGGATGGTCAGGATCAGCCATTGGGACTGATCAGGGATGGTGATGCCGTGGTTATGGTCAATTTCCGGGGTGATCGTGCCATTGAAATTACCGAAGCGTTTGAACTTGATGATTTCAACGGCTTTGATCGCGGCCGGCGTCCGCAAGTCATTTATGCCGGCATGATGGTGTATGATGAAGATCGCAATCTGCCGCACCTGCAGTTGATGGGGCCGACGAAGGTGGAATCACCGTTTGGTAAACGTATTCTGGACATGGGCATTCGTCAGTTTCGCCTGACCGAGACACAGAAATATCCCCACGTTACGTTTTTCTTTAATGGTGGTTATCGCGAACCGCTGGATCCTGGTATGGAAGACTATATTCTGATTCCGTCCGACAAGGGTGTTTCCTTTGCCGATCACCCGGAAATGAAGGCCCCCGATATTGCCGACAAAGCGGTGGAACTGGTTCGTTCTGGTCGTTATGGCTTCGGCCTGATCAATTTTGCCAATGCCGATATGGTGGGGCACTGCGGTAAAATTGAGCCGACAATCAAGGCTATTGAAGCCGTCGATCAGGCTGTTGGCCGCATCGTGGATGCGCTGGAAAAAGCAGGGGGCTATGCCCTGATTACGGCGGACCACGGTAATGCCGAGCAGATGCGTGTGGCAACGCGCGATGGTGCTTATGAGCCTTCCACCAAGCATTCCATCAATCCGGTACCATGTATTCTGTTTGATCCGCATTATGACGATTCGTATGCGTTGCGCCGGGCTACCGATAGTGATGATGTACACACGACACCGGGCCTGGCACATATCGCCGCGACCCTGTTTGAAATCATGGGCCATGAAGCGCCGGATGACCTCTTCCCTTCATTGATCGAACCGCTCTGAATTGCAGAGCGTATGCTCTGAAAAATCATAGGCGTGCCTTGTGGCATAAAGCGGGCTAGACTGATGCTATGAAATGGCCAATGCGAACAGGCGTTTTGCTGAAGTCGCTACCTGCGGGTGATCTGTGGGGAGGTCTTTCTGCAGCAGCACTTGTCCTGCCACAGTCAATGGCCTTCGGCATGGCGCTGTGGTTGCCATTTACGGCTGATGCGCCGGCCGCGGCCCTGTCCGGGTTAATGGCTGCTGTGGCTCTGTCCATCGTATCTGCACTCAGTCGCGGTACCGCAGGCCTGGTTGCCGCACCGACAGGTCCAACGTTGGTGTTATTGTCCGGTATTGCGGCAACCCTGGCCATGCATCATCTGGACGGTGCCGAGCTGATATCCGCCATATTGCTGACCGTGGCGCTGGCAGGTGTATTCCAGGTGGTGCTGGCCGAGCTGAATCTGGGGCATTGGGTCAAATATATGCCATATCCGGTTGTTTCCGGTTTCATGACAGGAACGGCCCTGTTAATGATCCTGTCGCAGAAACAACATTTGCTGGGTGATAATGTGCCGCTGACCATGGCACAGGGTGGCTGGATTCCTGCTGCAACCACGCTGATTACCCTGATTGCCATTTATATGATGCCCAGGTGGTTTCCACGCATTCCGGGCATTATCCTCGGTCTTCTTGTTGGCAGTCTTTGTTTTCATATGTTTCTCTACGGTCGACCGATTCCATCGCCATGGGTGGTTGGTGCATTGCCCGGTCTGGATGCGATTCAGTTTGGTTTCCATTTTGATTCCATGACAGCGCTGCCATGGCAGGTGATGCTGATATCAGCATTGGCACTGGCCATTCTGGCATCGCTGGATACGTTGCTCACCGCCGTGGTAGCAGATCTCTCCACCGGCAACCGGCATTCTTCCCGTCGGGAACTGCTGGGGCAGGGGGCAGGGCATCTGCTGATTGCATTATTCGGTGGCATGGCTGGGGCTGGCACAACGGGTGCGACCCTGGCTGCGATCCACAGTGGTGGCCGACGATGGGCCGGGCTGGTTGCCGGAGGCATGATTCTTTTGTTCATTACGCTGTTTGGTGGTGCGGTAGCACTGCTTCCGGTCAGTGTTCTGTCAGGTATTATTCTTTATATTGCCATTTTCGGCATGCTCGATCGTGATATCCTGCTCTGGCTTCGCACGCCGCGTGCGCGTATGGATGCCGGTATTGCACTGGCCGTTATCATCGTAACGTTATGGGTCGATCTGATGACAGCTGTTGGACTGGGTGTGGCGCTGGCGGCGATCGAATTTATTCGTAGTCAGGCCAGAGCATCGATTATTCTGTATCGCTGGAATCTGCAGGAAAGAATATCCATGCGGCGTCGCAGCCATGAGGAACGACAGGCATTGCATGAGCATGCCGAGAGTATTGTTGGCTATGTGCTAAAGGGAACGCTGTTTTTCGGTACGGCGGATGATTTGCTGGAACACATGACACACGATCTTAAGCATGCACGTTATATCATTATTGATATGCGCAGGCTGAATCAGGTGGACTTGACCGGTGTGCGCATGATCGAGCATATGTGCGGCATGATGCATGCCCATGACGGCGAGTTGCTGCTGACGCATGTGCCAAAGTCCATGGGACTGGTAAAACGCAGGGGCCATCGCCATGAACGTGTGATTCC
This sequence comes from uncultured Zetaproteobacteria bacterium, assembly GCA_964613235.1. Lineage (GTDB taxonomy): Bacteria > Pseudomonadota > Zetaproteobacteria > Mariprofundales > Mariprofundaceae > J005. The sequence continues at coordinate 21,086 of CAZTGM010000022.1, forward strand.
GTATCATGAAAATGTGCGACTGCATACATTCAGGGATTCGGATGCTGCACTCGAATATGCAGAGGATGGTTTATTGCAACAATTGGGTTTTGCCCGGCCTGAAGCAGCATTCTCCATACCGTTAAGGGAAAGCGATATGCTGCGCGAATTCACGGCAGAGGAAAAGAAGGTTTTGCAATCTTACTTTTCGCAGCGTCACTATGCGTCTGCTGAGTATATTTTCCATTACCATGATGATGGCGATGAATTGTTTGTCGTGCTGAGCGGAGATATCGAAGTTCTGATTCCGGCCAAGCGCAAAAAAGGCGTGAGTGTGGCCAGATACGGCCCGGGCATGGCCTTTGGTGAAGTTGCCTTTCTCAATCCCGGACCACGAACGGCGGAGGCCAGGGTGGTAAGCGAGTGTGATGTCGCTGTACTGAAGCACCGACAGTTAAAAAAACTGTGTGCGGAGCACCCGGATATTGGTATGCGTTTGTTGCTAGCGTTGGGGCACGATATCAGCCGTAATCTGCGGGCTGCCGATGCGAGGATTCGGCGTCTGGCTGAATTCTGAATCCGTTAGCTGAAGTGGCTGGCCAGCCGGTCTTCCTGCCAGTCATCGAATGAACGAAATTCAATGCCCAGCGGTTTGAGAAGACCGTCGTGAATATCGTAGATCACACCATGCACGGCCAGCGTCTGTCCGCGCTTCCAGGCTTCACGTACGATTGTGCTGCGGCAGATATTGTGTACCTGGGCGATGACATTATATTCAGTAAGACGTTTCCACTGTTCCTGTTTGGGCAAGTGTTCCAGTTTATCTGCATGGCGGTTGTAAATGAAACGAATCTGGTCCAGCCATAAATCGATCGGCTGGATGCCACTATGTTCCAGTGCGGCATGCACGCCACCACAGCCGTAATGGCCGCAGACGACGATATTGGGCACCTTCAGTTCATCTACGGCATATTCCAGCACGGCCAGACTGTTCAGGTCATTGGTAGCGAAGATATTGCCGATGTTACGATGCACGAAAATAGAACCGTGCGGCAGGCCGGTTAACTGATCAGGACCAACGCGTGAATCTGAACAGCCGAACCACAACAGTTCCGGTTTCTGTTTCTTGGCCAGGCGTTCGAAAAAGTCCGGCTGTTCCTGCTGTACTTGCTTTGACCATTGCCGGTTAAATTTCAGGATTTCACGGATGGTTGTTGACATTGTTCAGTCCAATAGAGCCTGAATTTCATCATGCGTATAACGGCGCGGCAGGCGGGCACCCAGCCGGGAGACGATCTGGGCGGCGGCATGGCTGCCCAGATGGCCGGCTTTCTGCCAGCCCAGGCCGTGTGTGATGCCGTAGAGCACGCCTGCAGCATACATATCGCCTGCACCGGTGGTGTCGATAGCATCAACATTGACGCCTTCGATGGGGAAGGCCTCGCCATTATGCATGATGATGGAGCCCTTTTTGCCAAGCGTCAGTGCCACATTATTACAATGGCGGTGAATGGCATGGGCGCAATCAATGGGGTCGGCACAGCCGGTCAGCGCCTGTGCCTCTTGTTCATTGCAGAATAACAGGTTCACCGGGCCTTCAATCAGTTCCATGAAAATATCCCTACATAGGTCGACGAGAAACGGATCGGAAATGGTCAGGGCAATTTTAACCTCGTTTTTCCTCGCCAGTTCGATGGCCTTCAGCGCGGCGGCTTTCGTGCTGTCGCCGGCAAACAGATAACCCTCGATATACACATATTGCGAACGGGCAATGTCTTCTTCACGAATATCGGTTTCATTCAACGTAGCGGATACGCCAAGATGCGTGAGCATCGTACGTTGCGCGTCAGGCGTGATCAGCACCACGCAGGTGCCTGTATCACCATCAACGGCGGACACTTCGATCGCGATATCCAGTTGGCGCATTTCATCCAGGTAACGCTGGCCGAATTCATCAAGGCCGGTTTTGCCGGCATAGGCAGCCTTGCCGCCGAGATCGGCGATACCGACAATGGTATTGGCTGCCGACCCTCCTGAGCAATAGTTGATCTGATGGCCGGTAAGGGCACGCAGGATAGCCTGCTGTCGGTCCGGTTCGGTGAGCGTCATGATGCCCTTGTCAATACCGTTGGCTGTCAGAAAGGCATCATCGCACCGTACCTGCAAATCCATGATGGCATTACCCACACCATAAACATCGTATGTCATATTTACTCCTGATTGCTGCCGGCAATGGTCATGCCATCGATGGCGATGGTTGGTACGGCGGTATTGCCGAACCATGTCAGGTCACTGCCAAGATGCGAAATGCTAGCAAACATGGCCGGCAACTGACCAGCGATGGTGATTCCCTGCACAGGGCGCGATATCTCACCGTTTTCTATCAGCAAGCCGGCAGCACCGCGTGAATAATCACCGGTAACCCCGTTGACGCCAAAACCGATCAGTTCGGTAACAAGCAGGCCATTGCCGATATCGGCCAGTATTTCCTGCTGTGTCATGCTGCCTGTGGCACAGATCAGGTTGGAGGTGCCAATGGAAATATCGCCGGTCAGGCCTCGTCGGGCATGACCCCGGGCCGGTAGCTCCAGGCGTCTGGCCGCATAACGATCGGTCAGGAACATGGTCAGCACACCATCTTCGATCAGCTGGCATCGCTGACAGCGTGTACCTTCACCATCGAACAGGCGGTTGCCCAGTCCCTGGGTATGATCAGGGTCGTCAGTGAGGTGGAACCATGACGGAAAAATTTGCTTGTCTAACGATTGCGCCAAAAAAGAACGTTGCTGCAATACGGCGCGACCGTTGATCGCTGCAGTCAGATGGCCGAGCAGTGAGGTGGCCACGCGTGGTTCAAAGATGACCGGCATGGCAGCACTCGGCATGTCGCCGGCTCCGAGTTTTCGCACTGCACGGCTGGCTGCTTCCCGACCGAGTTCTGCCGCTGTGCGCAGGCAGGTATGGCCTGAGGCTCTGTGCCAGGCATAATCACGTTGCATATCATCGCCGCTGCCGGCGATGACCGACACGCTTAATGATGCCGATGATTTGCTGTAGGTGCCGGCAAAACCATCGGAGGAGGCGTAGGCTACGCAGGATACCCCGAAGCCGGCGTCGGAACCTTCGGAATTGCTGATGCGCGGATCATGCTGACGTGCAACGGCTTCGCATTCCAGCGCTGCATCACGCGCCTGCTCCAGTTGCCATGGTTCGGCCTCGGCGGCATGGTGTTTGCTCCATTGTTGCAATGCCTGCGCATCGGGATGATCGGCGCCTTGCGGGGGTACGGCATCGGGATCGGCTTCGGAAATACGTGCCATGGCCAGGGTTTGCTCGGCAAGTGAACGGATGCCCGCAGCGGATAAGTTCGAGGTCGAGGCGGTGGCGAAGGCGGGGCCTTTGGGGGTGTCGATAAAAACGCGCAGGCCGAGTCCGCTGCTTTGATCGCGTTCAATGGATTCTACCTTTCCCTGGCGGATTGCAACGGAAGTATCCGCCGTGCAAATGGCCAGGGCATCGGCGGATGCCGCGCCCAGTTTGCATACATATTCGACCGCCTGTTGCGCCTGAATGTCTGGTGTGTTCATGTTCATGTCTAAACCTGTGTTCCTCCCACGACCAGTTCGTCGATGCGAATGGTTGGCAGACCGACACCGACCGGCACGCTCTGGCCAGCCTTGCCACAGGTTCCGACACCGGAATCAAGGGCCAGATCATTGCCGATCATGGAGATTTTCAGCAGTACTTCGTGACCCGAACCGATCAGTGTGGCGCCTTTGACCGGGTATTGAATCACGCCATTTTCTACGTAATAGGCCTCGGATGTGGTAAAGACGAACTTGCCTGAAGTAATATCTACCTGTCCGCCACCGAAATTGACGGCATAGATGCCTTTTTCCAGGCTGCTGAGAATGGCTTCGGGCTGTTCCCGCCCGCCCAGCATGAACGTGTTGGTCATACGCGGCAGTATCGGGTGAGCATAGGATTCCCTGCGTCCGTTGCCGGTCGATTGCATGCCCATCAGACGAGCATTCTGGCGATCCAGCAGATAGCCGGTGAGGATGCCGTCCTCGATAAGCACCGTGCGCTGGCTGCTGGTACCCTCATCATCGAAATTCAGCGATCCGCGCCGCTGCGCAATGGTGCCGTCATCGACAACCGTGACACCGGGTGCGGCCACGCGTTGTCCCAGTTTGCCGGAAAAGATGGATGTGCCTTTACGGTTGAAATCACCCTCCAGCCCATGCCCGATGGCTTCATGCAGCAAAATGCCAGGCCAGCCGGGGCCGAGTACAACAGGCATGGGACCTGCCGGCGCAGCCTGTGCATCCAGATTCAGCAGGGCCATGCGTACAGCTTCGCGCACAAAATGTTCGGCCTGCTGCGAATCGATGAGTTCCTGCAATGTGAAACGACCGCCGCCACCGCTGCTGCCGGTTTCCCGCCGCCCCTGCTGTTCGACGACAACGGACACATTCAGCCGCACCAGGGGGCGCCGGTCATGCAAATGGCGGCCGTCATGACGGATGATGTGCACATCGGACCAGGAAAAGGCAATATTGGCAAAGACCTGTTGCACGCGCGGGTCGATGCTTCTGGCCAGAGCATCAAGAGTTTCGAGTAATTGCTTGCGTTGCTGCAGATCGACGCCGGTTGCCGGCATATCGCACGTGTACAGCTGGCGCGGTGAATCTGCCTGGCGGATATGTATCGGAGCACAGGGGGCGCCGGAGGCCATGATGGCTCTGGCTGCTGCAGCGGTTTCATTCAGCGCTGCGGGGTCAAGCTGGTCGGTACAGGCATGGCCGCTGGCCTCGCCGTGGATGATGCGTGCGCCAAGCCCTTGTCGGGTGCTGGCAGAGATATGCTTGACGCGCCCTTCCTCCAGGGCGAGGGATTCGGACAGCTGTCGTTCCAGATAAAGATCGCCGTCATCGGCTCGGACCGGCAACATATGATTCAACATCTGTTGCAGAAAATCGATATCGACGGGCATTTCAGCGGGGAGGTATTGTTCGGACATGCGTGCAATCTTCATGTTGTGCCTGCGCAGTCAAGTCTATGCAAGTTGCTGATTTCAGCAAACATCCGGGCTAGTGTGCGCTGATGAAGGAAGTGCTGCGTTGTGATGATGCCTTATTGCTGGATCTGGTCTGTGCGGAACTGGCAGCGCGGGGGATTGTCTTTCGCGTGGAAGGCCAGGCCATGAATGCACTGATGCCGATTGGCGAAATGTTTGCACCGCGTTTGCTGATTGATGACACCGATGTGGCTGCGGCAGAGCAGGTGGTTGCCGATCTGCAAGGGTCTTAAGGAGGGATAAGGGGAATCCATGATTCAGGGAATGTTTGCGTATATTGGCGGATTGAAAATGCTGCTTGCCGAATCGCGTCTGCGCAGCGTGCTATGGCAGATGATTGGCGTGTTGCTGGTATTGATGCTGTTGCTTTCTGCGGGTGCGTTCTGGTTGTCATCGACCCTGATGGAACAGTTTATTCCGACCGGCGATGCCTGGTATATCACCGTGCTGGACTGGCTGGTATGGCTGTTTTCCACGCTGATGGCCATCGTGGTCGGAGTGCTCAGTTATATGACACTGGCCTCGGTCATTGCTGCCGGCTGGCTGGATACGCTCAGCGCACGTGCCGATGGCCGCAAGGAGACGGAGGGAGCGGGGGGCTGGTGGCAACAGGCCGGGCGAAGTCTGGGCAATATCGTGATGCCGTTGCTTCAGTTTCTTCCCTATGCGCTGGGTTCACTGCTGCTATTGCTGGTTCCCGTCATCGGTGCCGCGCTGGCCAGTGTCTTATGGGCCTATGCGGGTTTGCGATTGCTTGGTTTTGAAATCATGGATGCGCCGGCATCGCGGCGTGGCTGGGACTGGTCGCAGCGCAAACAGGAATTGCAACAACACCGCTGGTTCTATATCGGTTTCTGCGGTATCGCAGCCCTGATGCTCATGATTCCACTGCTGAACCTGCTGGTGCTGCCTGCTGCCGTGGTTGGTTTAAGCCGGCATTATATACTCAGGGACGAATAACAACGGTTTCGCCGACACGGCAATGTTCGAATAATTCCAGAATATCTGCATTGCGCATGCGAATGCAGCCGTGCGAGGCGGGGGTTCCGATTAACGCTTCCTCATCGGTGCCATGGATATAGATATAGCGGTTGCGCGTATCATGCATGCCGCGTCGATTAATGCCGGTCTGGCAGCCTGTCAGCCAGATAATACGGGTCAGAATCCAGTCATGGCGTTGCCCGTCCTGTAAATCCTCATACAAACCGATCGGCTGGCGGGCGCGGAATACGGTGCGTATAGGCATGCTGGCACCAATTTTGGCATGGATGCGATGGCGACCAACAGGTGTCTGCAAGCTGTTACGACGATTGCCGATGCCGGCACGTGCTGTGGATACCGGATAGGCATAACGAACACCATTGCTGCGGCGATGAATGAGCAACTGTTCGCGAACGGATACCAGAATCATGGACAAAGCCTAGCCGGAAATGTCCGCTTCGGCGATGCCTCCCTACAGGCCACAAGTGTC
>CAZTGM010000023.1:0-27121 GCA_964613235.1 uncultured Zetaproteobacteria bacterium
CGCCGATTACCGAACTGGGTTTTGCCGGGCTTGGCGTGGGCGCGGCCATGGCGGGTTTGCGTCCGATCATCGAATTCATGACCTGGAATTTTGCCATTCTGGCCATGGACCAGATCGTCAATGCGGCGGCGAAAATGCTCTATATGTCCGGAGGCATGTACAAGGTTCCGGTTGTCTTCCGTGGTGCCGGCGGTTCGGCGGCGCGCGTGGCGGCCCAGCACTCGCAGGCGCTGGAAAACTGGATGGCCAATGTGCCGGGACTGAAGGTTGTCATGCCGTCGAATCCGGCCGATGCCAAGGGGTTGCTGAAAGCGGCCATCCGTGATGACGATCCGGTGGTATTCATCGAGAACGAAATCAATTATGGCGACGTTGGCGAAGTGCCGGCCGGCGAATACATCATTCCGCTGGGTAAGGCTGATATCAAGCGCCAGGGTGCGGATATCACACTGGTCGCGCATTCACGCATGACTGGCTTTGCGTTGGCTGCGGCTGAGGAACTGGCCAAACAGGGCATCAATGCCGAAGTCATTGATCCACGTACGATCCGTCCGCTGGATGAGAAAACGATCCTGCAGTCGGTGGCCAAAACGAACCATTGTGTTGTCATCGAGGAAGGATGGCGTTTTGCCGGTATCGGTGCGGAAATCTCGGCACGCATTATGGAGAAGGGCTTCGACGATCTCGATGCGCCGGTTTTGCGTGTGACCGGCAAGGATGTACCGATGGCCTATGCTGCCAATCTGGAAGCACTGACCTTACCGAGTGTGGCTGAAATTGTTGAAGCCGCCCGTGTTGCCACGGGCCGCGCCTGATGCGGAACAAGTAGAAACGGGGTAAACCATGCCGATTGATGTTTTCATGACCCAGCTATCGCCAACGATGACCGAGGGCAAGATCGCCCGTTGGCTGAAGAAGGAAGGTGATACGCTGGAGTCCGGCGAGATTATGGCCGAAGTTGAGACCGACAAGGCAACGATGGAAATGGAAGTCGTTGACGAGGGCATCCTGCATAAAATCCTGCAGCCGGAAGGCGCCGTGGTGCCGGTAGGTATGCCGATTGCCATCATTGCCGAGGAAGGAGAGGAAGTGCCGGATGACTATCAGCCGGAAGGTGGGGAAGCGCCGGTGGAAACCCGGTCTGAAGAGGCAGCGGTAACAACGCCTGCACCTGCTGCCGTAGCGCCACAGGCACCGGCAGAGGAAGCGCCAGTGGCCAAAGCAGGCCGCATCAAGGCCAGCCCACTGGCCAGGCGTCTGGCCAAACAGAAAGGCATCAATCTGGCTGCCATCACAGGCACCGGGCCGGGTGGCCGCATCGTCAAGGCCGATATTGAAAAAGCCGTTCGGCGCGGTATTAACCTGGGTGGAGCAACGGCTGCGACGGTCACGCCGCCGGTACGGCCATTGCCGCAGGGTCCGTTGCCCTATCATGAAGACGAGTACGAGCGCGTTGAAAACACGATGATGCGCAAGGCCATTGCGCGTCGTCTGACCGAGTCCAAGCAGCATGTGCCGCATTTTTATCTGACTATTGATGTGGCCATGGATCGTCTCATGGATCTGCGTGCGCAACTGAATGAAGCCGCTGATGGTGCATTCAGGCTCAGCGTGAACGATTTCATTATTAAGGCGGTGGCCAAGGCACTGGCGGATGTGCCGGCAGCCAATGCCAGCTGGACGGAAAGCCATACCCTGCAGCACAAACATGCCCATATTTCCGTGGCCGTGGCTATCGAAGGCGGTTTGATTACGCCGGTGATTCGCTTTGCCGAACAGAAGGGCATTGTGGATATTTCCAATGAGGTGAAGGAACTGGCCGGGCGTGCCCGTGCCGGTGAACTGAAGCCGGAGGAATATAGCGGCGGTACATTCTCCATTTCCAATCTCGGCATGTATGGTATCAAGCAGTTTGCGGCCATCGTGAATCCGCCGGAAGGGGCGATTCTGGCCGTGGGTGGCACCGAGGATCGTGCCGTTGTCGAGGATGGTCAGGTGGTCGTGAAGAAAATGATGAGCCTGACGCTCTCCTGCGATCATCGTGTCGTCGATGGTGCGGTGGGCGCGGAATTCCTGGCCGCACTGAAGAAACATCTGGAAACGCCGGCCAGCGTTTTACTCTGACCAAGGTGGCCTGCCGTTGCAGGTCACAATAACGAACTGAGGTGAATCATGCCGATTGATGTATTTATGACCCAGCTGTCGCCAACGATGACCGAGGGCAAGATCGTGCGCTGGCTGAAAAAGGAAGGTGATACGCTGGAGTCCGGCGAGATTATGGCCGAAGTTGAGACCGACAAGGCAACGATGGAAATGGAAGTCGTTGACGAGGGCATCCTGCATAAAATCCTGCAGCCGGAAGGCGCCGTCGTACCGGTCGGCACGCCGATTGCAGTCATTGCCGAGGAAGATGAAGAAGTCCCGGCCGATTACGAGCCGGAAGGCGCGTCGACGGATGCCGCATCCAAATCCTCGTCGGAAATACCGGTGGCCACGCCTGAACAGGTTGTGGAAACACTGGCGGCAGCGCAGGGTGAACATGAAGATGATGAGGAACTGCAGTTAAAGCCTGCCGGCGTGTTCAATGCCGATGGCGAATATGATGTTGTTGTGATTGGCTCAGGCCCCGGCGGTTATGTCGCGGCGATTCGCGCAGCCCAACTGGGTCTGAAAACCGCCTGTATTGAATCCACGCATCTGGGCGGTATCTGCCTTAACTGGGGCTGTATTCCGACCAAGGCGCTGCTGCGCACGGCAGAACTGGTTAATGTGATCCGCCATCAGGGCACGGAGCTGGGGCTGGGAACGAGCGAGGTGTCGCCGGATCTGGCTGCAGCTGTAAAACGTTCACGCAAGATTTCGGGCAAGCTGAACAAGGGCATCGGTTTCCTGTTCAAGAAAAATGGCATCACGCATATCGAGGGGTTCGCGCGTTTCGAGTCGGATAACCGACTGATAGTCGAAAAAGACGGCAAGACCGAACAGGTAACGGCGAAGCATATTATCGTGGCAACCGGTGCACGTGCACGTGCATTCCCGGGCATGGATGTCGATGAACAGGTGGTTATCACCTACAAACAGGCGCTGGTGCCGGAGAAGACACCGCAGGAACTGGTTGTCATTGGCTCGGGTGCCATCGGCATGGAGTTTGCCTATTTCTACAATGCTATGGGCTCGAAAGTGACGGTTATCGAAGCCGCCGAGCAGATTCTGCCGCTGGAAGATCATGAGATTTCCAAAGTCGTTGAACGCAGTTTCAAGAAGAATGGTATCCGGATTGTGACCGGTGCTATGGTCAAATCGGCCAAAAACGTCGATGGTCGCGGTGTCGTCGAATACGAACGCAAGGGCAAATCGGAAACGATCGAGGGCGATCAGGTGCTGGTGGCCGTCGGCGTTATCGGTAATACGGACAATATCGGTGCTGAGCATACATCCATGAAGGTGGAACGAAACACGATTGAGGTGGACGATTGGTATCGGACCGATCATCCGGGTGTTTACGCCATCGGTGATGTCATTGGCGCACCGGCATTGGCGCATGTCGCTTCACATGAAGGTATTGTCTGTGTTGAGGCCATTGCAGAAAAGCATCCGCACAAGGTGGATTACAGCAATGTGCCGGGCTGCACCTATTGCCAGCCGCAGGTCGGTTCATGCGGCAAGACCGAGCAGCAATGCAAGGATGAGGGTATTCCGGTGAAGATTGGTCGCATGGCGTATGCGCCCAACGGCAAGGCCATGGGCCTGGGTGAAACCGAAGGCCTGGTGAAGACGATTTTCCATGCTGAAACCGGCGAGCTGCTGGGCGCACATATCGTTGGTGCGGAAGCCACCGAACTGATTGTGGCACTACAATTGGCACGCACGCTGGAAACAACGGAGGCGGAATTGATGCATCATATGTTCCCGCATCCCACGCTTTCGGAAATGATCCACGAATCTGTGCTTGATGCCGAGGGCCGTGCAATTCATATCTGACGGGTTGTAGCGTCCAGTCATTCATGAGAAAGGGAGGCGAATGCCTCCCTTTTTTGTTCTTGCCTGATTCAGCTCCATTCCTGGCTCGGAGAGGAATGGAAAAGCAAACTACAGGCAGTCTGAATACCAAGTGTTCATGAAAAATTAATTACAGGTTCCAGTTGCAGGATTGTAAGTTGTACCGGGAGGGCACAATGGTCCTGCTGGCGTGGCAGTATTGTCGTTTTTGTTAGCATTGTAGAAGACAGCTGTTGCAGCGCCAATGGCTCTAGGCCAAGGGCAATCATCTCGCCCTTCGACAGGCCTTCGTCATCGTTGTGATAGCCAACATCATTGGTTGGCTCAGCCACATCGTTGGATACATACATGCTCACGGATTTTCCTTTCAGATCCACCTATGGCATGAATGCGATGCCACTTTGGGTTGCACATCCGCTTAAACCGAGCATGCCCATTATTGCTGCCATGGCTGCAGCTTTTTTGCCTGTCTGCTATTGTAACGGCCTCTCCCTTAAAAGCATCCTGTCTGTGATGGGGAATGTCCGGAAGTTGATGCAAACCCGGTGAGCTTAACATCTATGGGACTACATCATGTCGACATATCTCCACTGTCAGCGCTTGCCGAACCCTAACTCCCCTTTGTTTTGGGCATGGTACTTGCCGGGGCAGTCAATCGCGATGGCTTTTTGACGGGTTACAACAGTACCTCCGTACCGTCTCAGAGCGTTGGTGTTGTGTGCTCGCGTTCAGCTACAATCCGGTGAGAAGCCGGCTGCGCCACGGTGCTGGTCATGGTCTGCTGCTGGTTTTTACGCCAGCCATAAACAACACGGAAGGCCATGACCTGTTGTACATAGCGCCGGGTTTCATTAAACGGAATAGATTCCACCCATATCCGGGTATTATCCACCGGGTTACTTGCCAGCCACTGTTTGACCCGGGAAGGGCCGGCGTTGTAGGCCGCGGCGGCATATTCGATATGTCCGAAGCGCTTGACCATATCGGACAAGTATGTGCTGCCCAGTCGGATATTGGTGCCGGGATCGAACAGATCAAAGGATTTGCGCAGGCGTAGCTGGCGCGCCACCTGTCTGGCGGTTGCTGGCATCAGTTGCATCAGCCCTTTGGCGCCGGTGCGCGAAACGGCCCGGTCATTGAAGGCGGACTCCTGACGAATGATGCTCCATATCGTGATATCATCGAGTTCGGTCAACCGGTCGGCCTGCTGGACATACGTCTCAAATGCGAGTGGGAAACGGTAATCCAGCGCATCAAGCTGACCGGCTTTGGCGATGGCGCGGATGGCCATGGTGTGCCAGCCCCAGGTTTTTGCGATAGCAGCGGCGGCCTGCCATTGCTCACGTTGACCATGGTTCAGTGCCAGCATCCACTCCCGTGTGGCCTTGCTGCTTTCATGCAGCAGCCACCATTCATGCGCACGAATCATGGCCGGATGCTCTTCCAGCGTCTGAATGGCTGTCTTCTGCAGCGGTAATTCGGAGGCATTAAACTGATAGGGTAGGTTCAGTTCCCGGGCGCTGAGGAAGCTGTAATAACCGCGTTCATCAGCAATGGATGTCAGCAGTTTACGGGCAGCCTTGTTTTTGCCAGCGTTTTTCAGCGCCTGGGCATGCCAGTACACCCAGCGTGCCTCGGCTGCCTGCCTGGCCGGCATGGCCGTAATCAGTTTGTGCACCAGTGGCCAGTTCTGCTGAATCAGTGCCAGCCGGACTTGCCATCCGCGCGTTTCGTCGGTCTGCGCTTCCGGCGGCAATGCCTCCAGCCATTTCAGTGCTTCCGGTTGATGACGTTTGGCGGCACGCAACGCAAACGAGCGTTGCATGGCATGGTACTGCTGCAGGGTAAACAACGATGCCAGGCGTGACATCTGCTGTCGCGCCAGTGCCGGATCCTTGCGTGCCAGCCGGTGCAGCCCGTCCCTGACGATTATGCGTGCAATGCCTGCATCATGGATGGACTGAGGTGACCAAGTGACCAGAGCAGTATCGGGATGATTGGCAATGCCTTTCCATTGTTGCAGCCAGTTGCGTTCTGCTTTTGCCAGGCGTTTTGCCAGTTTCGAGGCTTCTTTCCAGTGGCCTTTTTTGAACACGTTTTCGATGCGTATCCATAATTCATCACGGGAAGGATGGCCTGCCTTGCGCCATGCCTGCTCAAAGGGATGCATCGCTGCCGTGATGGTACCACCAGATGTCCAGTAACGTGTGAAGCCGGAGAGCATTTGTGTGGCTGGTTCGGTATGCCACCGGGCGGTCAGAGTCGTTTGCGGCAGAGAACGGGCGATATAGGCGTGGCGCTTAACCTGTGCGGCGATATCGCCCCACTGCTCATGTCTGGCCAGGTACCTGATCCAGGCCAGACGCAGGTCACGGCTTTCCGGAATATTTGCATATTGCTGCAGTGCCTTTCTGGCCAGCCGGTCGTCATCATGGTATTTCAGTTGCCGGCGGGCATTCCAGATGTCGAGGTAGGGGTAGAGAGGGTAGCCTTGCAATTGGACTTTGAGTTTCTTGTAGGTGTCTGTCTGATTGTGAAGCAGCGCATGTTTGATCTTCGGGAACAGCTCGCGCTGTTCATCGAGCGTGATGGTGGCCATTGCCTGGGCAGGGGTGAACAGAATTGCCAGCCAGGCAAGATGATAGCGAATGCTGCGGGGAATCATATTAGCATGTCTCCCTCCGATGGTCGAACAGCATAGCCACGAAATCATTTTTTCGCCAGTGCTTATCTTGGTTACTATGAAATGATGAATTGTCTTTGGGTTTAGGTATAGCGGAGGTTGATCGTAATTTAATTTGCTTATGTCAGTTCAACGCCGACGATGCGGGATACGCCCGGTTCGGGCATGGATACACCGATCAGGCGGTCGGCATGTTGCATGGTGATCTTGTTGTGTGAAATGGCCAAGAATTGCACCCGGTCGGAGAGTTCACGGATCATGGCGCCGAAACGGTCAACATTGGCATCATCCAGCGGCGCATCCACTTCGTCGAGTACGCAGAATGGAGCCGGTTTGATCTGAAAGATGGAAAACACCAGCGCCACGGCCGTCAGAGCCTTTTCGCCGCCGGAAAGCAGGGTGACGTCCTGCAGGCGCTTGCCCGGAGGCTGGGCAATCACTTCTACGCCAGCCGTTAGAACATCGTCCGAATCCAACCGCAGCTCCGCCTTTCCACCCCCGAACAGGCGTGGAAAGGTTTTCCTGAAAATAGCATTGGTTTGTTCGAATACTTCCTGGAAGCGTTGTCGCATGGTGCGGTCGATCCGACTGATCGTTTCCTGCAAGGTATTCAGGCTGGATTCCAGATCGGCGGCCTGTTCGGCGAGGAATCTCTCGCGTTCGGAGGCCTGTTCAAATTCCTCGATGGCCAGCAGATTCACCGGTCCGAAGCGGGTCAGGCGTTCTTCCAGTTCGCGGCAGCGGTTGAAAATTGCATCGGCATCCTCTTCCTGTGCCTCTTCTTCCAGCGTTGCCAGCAGTTGTTGCACGGATTGCTGACAGCGTTGCAGGATTTCCTCTTCAAGGTCGTTCAGCTTTGTCTGTGCCTGTGCCAGTTCCACGGCAATGGCCTGCCGCTGATCCGATGCCTGTTGCACACAGCGGCGCTGTTCCCGTTCCCGGCGTTCGTTTTCATGCAGCACCTGCTGCAATTCATGGCCACTGACGCGAATGCTGTTTAATGCCTGATGCGCCTGTTCGACAGCCTGCTCGGCCTGTTGCAGGCTGATATCGAGGGCATCGTGTTGATGCAGTTGTGCCAGCTGTTCCTCGGCCTGTTGCAGGCGTTTCCGGTCCTGTTGTTTCTGTGTCTCCAGGCGCTGCTGCTCGCTGTGCAGACGCTGCTGCTGGCGCTGCAGGTTTTCTACGGCCTGACGGAACAGCGCCAGCGCCTGATCCGCCTGTGCCTGTTGCTGTTGTTGTCCGGATAATTGTCGTTCGAGGTCCAGTAGATGCTGTTGTTGTTCATTCAGTTGTTGTTGCCGTTGTTCGAGTTCCGCCGCATCCGGTTCCACGCTGTCGGTCTGTTGTTGCTGCCATTGTGCCAGTTCATCGGCACCGGCCTGCAGATCGGCGCCCAACTGCTGCCGACGCTGTTGCAGCGTTATTTGCTGTTGTTGCAGGCGCTGTATGTCGGCGCTGCTGCGCTGTACCTCGCCTTCGGCTTCGACAACTTCCAGACGCAGACGTTCCCATGCCTGCTGCTGCGCCTGCCAGTCCTGCTCAGCCTGGACCAGTGTTTGGCGCATGTTTTCCAGCGCCTGTTCGGCCTTGCGCAGCTGTGCCTGTTGTCGGCGCAACTGGCGTTGCAGCGACAGGCGTCGGGCCGTGCGGTTGCCGGCTGGCGGCACGATCCAGCCATCCGCTTCATAGCGCCAGCCATCACGGCTGACGCAGCAATGCTGCGCGCCGGCGGCCGCGGTGATGTCCTCAACCAGCGCGATCGCATTGAACAAATCGAATAACGGATGTGTCTCCGGCATGTGCATGGCGGCGGCCAGACTGTTTGGCACTGTGCCGGACGGCTGACCGGCATACAGCGCGACAGGTGAATCCGTAAGTGTATCCAGTGCTTCCCACCATTCCTGCACGCGGTGATCACCCGGCAGACGCACATCGGCACTGCGTCCGCGCAGCGCTGCGGCGACGGCTGCTTCGAGGCCTTCGGGCACATCCAGTACTTCGTCCATCCAGACGCCACCTCTGGCACGCAGCATGTGCCGCAGATCGTCGGGCACATCCTGGTTCTCGGTGCGTGCGATGAGTTCCTGTACCATGCCACTGATACTGCGCGTCTGGCGTTCCTGTTCTGACAGCGCTGCAGCCAGTTGCTGGCGGCGGGTTCGCAAGGTCTCCACGCGTTCGCTGCTTGTAGTCAGTTGTTGCTTCAGCGTTTCCAGTTGCCGGCGTTGTTGCCGTTGATCCTGTTCCGCCTGCGCCAGCATCTGTTCTGTCTGCTGTTGTTCTTCTTTGTTTTGCTGCAACTGGGCCTCGAGCTGATGGCTGCGCTGTTGCAGGCGCGTGATGGTCGCCTCGGCTTTCTCTTTCTGCCGGGCAGCGGTTTCATGGGCATGGCGCAGGCGTTCAAAGGCGGCCAGCAATTCGCGATGTTGCTGCTGGCCGGCGGCATAGCGTTTGCGGGCCTGTTCAACGGCTGCATTCGCCTGCTGTTGCTGCTGTTTCAGTTCCGTATCGTTTTGCGCTTCAAGTTTCTGTTGCAATGCAGCGGCTTCTTTCGCCAGTTGTGCCAATTGCTGGCGGGTATCTTCAAGGCGCGTTCGGATTGATGTCCGGCGTTCTTCCAGCAGTCGTTTTTCGCCCGCTATACGTTCGGCCTGTCGCTGAAGCTCTGCCCGTTGTTGTTCGGCTGCGCGTAACTGGTCCTGCACGTTCTGCGCCTGCTGTTCGTGCTGCAGCAACTGTTCCCTGGCCTGCAACACGGCCTGTTCGTGCTTGCCCAGTTCCAGTGTCTGCATCTGTTCCTGCTGTTCTGCCTGCTGCAGGCGTGCGGCAATTTCAGTCACATGTTCGGCACCTGCCTGATAGCGGCGCCCAAGGTAGATCGATTGCAACTGGCAGAATTCATCCTGCATGGTTTTGAAACGGGCCGCGCGCGAAGCCTGCTGTTTGAGACTGCGGCATTGCTTGCGTACTTCTTCCAGTAAATCCTGCACGCGTTCCAGATTTTGCCGCGTGTGGTTCATCTTGCGCTCGGTTTCGCGTCGCCGGGAGCGGTATTTCATGACGCCTGCCGCTTCTTCGAAGACCTGCCGGCGTTCCTCGGGTTTGGCCGTGACCATACGCGCAATCGCGCCCTGCTCGACAATGGCATAGGCGCGCGTGGATACGCCGGTATCGAGAAACAGGTCAACGACATCCTTGATGCGTACCATTTTGCCATTGATGAAGGCATCCGAGCCACCTTCGCGCGTTAGGCGCCGGCGAATGCGGATTTCTTCCAGTTCATGCCAGGGAGAAGGTAATTGCCCCTTGTTCACGGCAAACGTCAGTTCGACATCGCACATGGCCACTGGCGGACGTGTTTCCGAGCCCTGAAAAATCAGATCATCCATGACACCACCACGCAGATGGCGGGCAGAATGTTCGCCCAGCACCCAGCGCAGGGCATCAACGATGTTCGATTTGCCGCAGCCATTGGGACCGACAATGGACGTAATGCCGGAGCCGATCTCGATGCGTGTCGGATCGACGAAGGATTTGAAGCCTGAGAGTTCGATGGACTTCAGGCGCATGGGCGGGACTTCGCAAAATGGTTCATCATCAACATGCTTACCATACACGCCGTGAAGCTGGAGGCCACAATCATGTAGAGGATAATCAGCTGGGCACTGGCGGCGGCAAAGGCAGGCGCACCGGCCAGAATCATGCCGACGAAAATGCCCGGCATATGCACAAGGCCGGCTACGCGCAATGTGTCGATGGGCGGAATCATGGCTGCACGTAAGCCTTCCACAGCGTGATTGCCATCCTGCATGCGATGAAACATCAATGAAATGGCATTCATGCCATTGGCTGCGATCATGCTGGCCAGCGGAATCAGCGTGCGCGTATCATGTGCCATTGTGCCACTGAGCACCAGCCAGGGCAGGGTTGCGGCGCAGGCTGCGGCAAGGCCCAGGCTGGCCGAAATCCAGGCTTGCCGGGCCTGGGCATGATGGCTGGCGGATGTGCGTGCTGCGAGCAGGCAAAACATGCCGATGAGCAGGATTTGCGCGATGGGATGACGAATATCAAATACCCAGTCCAGAATCAGCGCCAGCAGCAGTAATTGAATCAGGCCGCGCAGGGAGGCCAGCAGCATGGGTTTTGCCAGGCCCAGCTTTTCGCGCCCCGCCCAGGTGGCAGCCCCGGCCAGCAACAGCCAGGCGGCCATCAGCCTGATCAGGGTGTCTGCCTGCGCCTGTTCCATAGACGCCTATAGCCTTGAAATGTCAGCCAACTTCAGAAACTGCCGCCGCAGGCGTTGCAGCAGGGCCAGACGATTGGCCCGGACCGCCTCATCCTCGGCCATGACCATGACATCATCGAAGAAGCGGTCCACCGGCTGGCGCAATGTGGCCAGCATGTGTAACTGTTCGGTCGGAGACTCAGGGAAATGGGATTCCACTTCCGTCAGGGTCGCCAGCAGATGCCGTTCGGCTTCCTCGGCAAGCAGTGCCTCGTTAACCGTATCCCCTGTATCCGGTGCTTTCTTCAGGATATTGGCGATACGCTTGTTGGCGGCGGCCACGGCCTGACCAGTTTCAGACTGGCCGAAATCCGTCAGCAGGCGTGCTACTTCGAGCTGGCGATACAATGGTGTCGCTTCCGCCGCATGCCATGCCGCATCCAGCGCCGAGCGACTGGCGCCAAGGGCGGTTGCCATGCCCAGCAATCGTTCATGGATATAGGCCAGCACCTGTTCGCGTGTGTCTTCGCTGATGGCGATGGTGACGCGCTGTTCATTCCACTGTTTGGCGGATTCATCGAGAATCTTGCGCAGCGTCATTTGTACCGGCAGCGTGTTATCAGCCAGCAGGCGAATCAGGCCGATAGCGGCGCGACGCAGGCCGAACGGATCGGCGCTGGCCGTCGGAATACGGCCCAGATGAAAGTAGCCGAGAAGCTTGTCTGCCCGTTCGGCGATGCCGATGGCACGGGCAATGGCACTATCAGGCAGGCCATCTTCGGCGCCGGCCGGGGCATAATGCTGACCGATGGCACGGGCCACTTCGGCGGGTTCTTCGTCCATGGTGGCATAGATGCTGCCCATATAGCCCTGCAACTCCGGAAACTCACCGACCAGACCGGTGGTTAGATCCGATTTGCACAGATAGGCGGCACGCTGGGCATCGTTGGCATCCACGCCAAGCGCATTGGCATTGTCCAGTACGAAGCCACGCAAGCGATGCACCTGATCGCCGACCATGCCCAGACCATCCTGGAACACGATTTCCGAGAGTTTTTCCACGCGCTGTTCCAGTGTTTGTTGCGGATCGCGTTCAAAGTAGAACATGGCATCGGCCAGACGCGCATTGACGACGCGTTCGTTGCCGCGGGCTACGGTTTGCGGTTGTGTCGATTCGATATTGGCCACGGCAAAAAAGACCGGGCTGACATTGCCTTGTGCATCGCAGGTGGAAAAACAGCGTTGATGATGCTTGAGCTCAATGCGGCTGACTTCGGCGGGCAGGCGTAGAAACGTCGTATCATAGCGAGCGCTGATGACCTGTGGCCATTCGACCAGATCGGTGACCTCGTCTAACAGGTCTGCATCCTCGAGCAGTGTGACTCCGGCCTGTTCCGCAGCGGTCTGCAACTGGTCGGCAATGCGCGCCTTGCGTTGTTCGCGATCGGCACAGATATATTGCGCTTCCAGCCAGCCAAAGGGGTCGTGGATGTCGATATCCCCACTGCTGCCATGCACGCGGTGCCCCATGGAACGGCTGCCGCTGGCAATACCGGCATAGGAGAATGGAATCACGGTATCGCCCAGGCGTGCGACAATCCAGCAGATCGGGCGAATGAAGGCATCGTTGCGTGCGTCACCGTCGCGCCAGCGCATCTGTTTCGGGCTGGGCAGCTTGCGGATAATCTCCGGCATGGCTTCGGCAATGATGTCGCTAACCTTGCGACCGCGGATCGTGCGCACCGCGCGCATATAGCGCGCCTTGCCATCACCCTTGTCGGCCAGTTCGAAATTTTCCAGCGCGATACCGGTCTTTTTGGCAAAGCCCAGCGCGGCTTTGGTCGGTTCACCATCCGCATCATAGGCGATATGTTCCGGCGGACCCCAGACGGTTTCCTCGCGATCGGCCTGCATGGTCGGGCAGGCGGCGATATGCAGCAGCAGACGGCGCGGCGTGATGCCCAGGCGGGGCGCGTCGCTGTCGATGCCATGGCTTTGCAGCAGGGCATGGACGGCATCGGCCAGAGCCTGCCCCATCATCGGGGCGATGCCGGCCGGAATTTCCTGGCATCCGATTTCAATCAGTAACGGTTGTGTACTCATGCGTCTACCCCTGCATAGGCACGGGCCACGGTGCGCGCCAGCCCGCGCACGCGGCCGATAAAGCGCTGGCGTTCGGCCACCGAAATGGCGCCGCGTGCATCCAGCAGATTAAAGGCATGCGATGCTTTCATGACTTCCTCATAGGCTGGCAGGACAAGCCCGTGTTCACTCAGACGTTTGCATTCCTGCTCGGCATGATCGAACTGTTCGTGCAGCCAGTGACTGTCCGCCTGATCGAAATTGTAGGTGGAGAATTCCACTTCATTGCGGTGAAATACCTCGCCGTAAGTGACCTTGCTGCCATCGGCGCGTTCCACCCAGGTCAGGTCGAACACATTTTCCACGCCCTGCAGATACATGGCCAGACGTTCCAGGCCGTAGGTAATTTCGCCGGGCGTACGCGAAAGCTCCACGCTGCCGACCTGCTGGAAATAGGTGAACTGGGTGATCTCCATGCCGTTAAGCCAGACTTCCCAGCCCAGCCCCCAGGCGCCCAGCGTCGGCGATTCCCAGTCATCCTCGACAAAGCGGATATCGTGTACAGCCGGATCAATGCCGATTGTGCGCAGTGAATCAAGATAGATTTCGAGAATGTCCGTCGGAGCAGGCTTGAGAATGACCTGAAACTGGTAGTAATGCTGCAGCCGGTTGGGGTTTTCGCCGTAGCGTCCGTCAGTCGGCCGGCGGCATGGTTGCACATAGGCGGTATGCCATTCGTTATCGTCGAGCACGCGCAGGAATGTCGCCGGATGAAACGTGCCGGCACCCATCGAACTGTCGTACGGTTGTTGCAATACGCAGCCGCGGGCAGCCCAAAAGCGCTGCAATGTCAAAATAAGATCCTGAAAAGTCAAAGCAAACTCCCCGAAATTGGCGGCAAGATTAGCGTTGTTCGGGCCCGCTTGCCAGTTTCACGCCATCATCAGATGAATTTCACATCGTTCGCCACTGTGTTAAGTTTCGCCATCCATGATATCCAGACCGAAAAATACCCTGCAGGGCATCGATACCCTGTTTATCAAGACCTACGGCTGCCAGATGAACGAGTACGATTCTTCGCGCATGGTCGATCTGATGAAGCAGGCTTACGGCCTGCGTCTTGTGGCCACACCCGAGGAAGCCGATGTCATCCTGATGAATACCTGCTCGGTACGAGAAAAGGCCGAGGAAAAGGTTTATTCCGAACTGGGACGTTATCGCAAGCTGAAGGACAAGCGGCCGGATATGATCATCGGCGTGGGCGGCTGTGTGGGGCAGCAGGAAGGCGAACGCATTCAGCAGCGCGCCCCCTATGTCGATATCGTGTTCGGGCCGCAGACCTATCATAAACTGCCGGAGATGGTGAATCGCATTCGTCGCGAACGCGTACATCTGAGCGAAACCGATATGCCGGAAATAGAGAAATTTGATCATTTGCCCAAACCGCATGCCGAGGGTGTGTCCGGTTTTGTGACCATCATGGAAGGTTGCGACAAGTTTTGTACGTTCTGCGTCGTGCCCTATACGCGCGGGGCGGAAATCTCGCGGCCGGTGGATGATGTGCTGGCCGAATGCAGGCAGTTGCTGGATGCCGGTGCTGTTGAAATTTCACTGCTGGGACAGAACGTCAACGGTTATCGCGGGATGGGTCCGGACGGCGAGGAATGGGATTTCACGATGCTGCTCTACGCCGTGGCCAATCTGGACGGTTTGCGCAGATTGCGTTTTACGACCAGTCATCCGATGGAAATGACTCCGGAGCTGGCCGTGGCCTTCGGTGAAATCCCGCAGCTGATGCCCTATCTGCATCTGCCGGTGCAGACCGGTTCGGACCGCCTGCTGCGGGCCATGCATCGCGGCCATGATCGCGACACCTATTTCCGCATTATCGATGAATTGCGCACACATTGCCCCGATCTGGCGCTGTCCTCCGATTTTATCGTCGGCTATCCTGGCGAAACGGATGAGGATTTTGCGCAAACCATGGATCTGGTGCGCCGGGTGGGTTTTGATTCGGCCTTCTGTTTCAAATATTCACCACGGCCGGGTACACCGGCGGCCAAGTCGGAAGACAATGTGCCCGAGGCCGTGAAAGACGAACGTCTGCAGGTGTTGCTGGCCTGCATGCGTGAGCAGGCGCGTGCGGCCATGCAGCGTCAGGTGGGCAAGGTGCTCGACGTGCTGGTCGAAAAGCCGGGCCGACGCGAAGGCGATATGGAAGGCCGCACGCCAGATTTCAAAATCGTACATTTTCGCGGTCAGTCGCGTCAGATCGGACAGATCATGCCCATGCGCATCGTCGAGGCTTATGGCCAGTCGTTGCGCGGCGAGCTGATTCTTGCTGACTGACGGCCGGAGGTGCGCGGATGAAGGTTAGCCTGATGCTGCCGGAGCTGGATACGGCAGCGTTACAGCGTTTGTGCGGTGCAGATAATTATGTGCTCCGGCAGGTGGCGGATTTCTTTCAGGTGCGTTTTCTCGGTTCACCCGGCCAGTGGGTCGTCGAGGGAGAACGTGCCGACGAGGCCGTGCGTCTGATGCAGCGGCTGGCTGCAGGTGGGCGGGACATCAGCCGGGCGGCACTGGAAGGCATGCTCAAGGACAGTCACGCTCAGGTTGCCTCCGGTGATTCTGTCGATGGCGATGTGCTGCTGGCCGGACGGCGGCATATTCGCGGCAAGACAGCCAATCAGCGGCGCTATGTCAGGATGATGGCGGAACATGTGCTGACGCTGGCTGTGGGGCCCGCCGGTTCGGGCAAGACCTATCTGGCCGTGGCGGCGGCCGTGCAGGCGATGCTGAACAATCAGGTCGAGCGCATTGTGCTCACACGCCCTGCCGTGGAGGCAGGGGAGCGTCTGGGTTTTCTGCCCGGCGACATGCAACAGAAGGTGGATCCGTATCTGCGACCGCTGTTTGATGCACTGACCGATATGCTCGGGCTGGAGAAAATGAATGCGTTGCTGGAAAGCGGGCGCATCGAGATTGCGCCGCTGGCCTATATGCGCGGACGTACGCTGAACGATGCCTTTATTATTCTTGATGAAGCCCAGAATACGACGCGGGAGCAAATGAAAATGTTCCTCACCCGCCTGGGGTTCGGCTCGAAAATGGTGGTGACCGGTGATATCACCCAGATTGATCTGCCCAACCATCGCGGCAGCGGCCTGTCACATGCCCTGCAGGTGCTTGACGGTCTGCCGGATGTGGCCATTTGTCGCCTTTCGGGTCGCGATGTCGTACGCCACCGGCTGGTGGAAAGCATCGTCAATGCCTATGAACGGCAGAATAGTCCGGACAGCAATGATTGATATTCTCGTGGATGATGAGGTGGAGGCGGACGGGCTGCCTGCGCCGGCGCTATTGCGTCAGACCATTTACCAGGCATTGCAGTGCGCCGGCTTTGACAATGTTGAAGCGGCTCAACTATGCCTGCGTTTGACCACCGATGCGCAGATACGCGAGCTGAACCGACAATGGCGCGGGCAGGACAGTGCAACGGATGTGTTGTCCTTTCCGTTGCAGGCAGGCCCGGCATTCACGCTGGACGAATATCTGGGCGATGTTGTCCTGGCGTTTCCCTATGTTGTGCGTGAGGCGGAGCGTTTGAGTCTGCCGCTGGCCGATCATGTACAGCATTTGCTGGTGCATGGTATACTGCATCTGGTCGGTTTCGACCATGCCGGGGCGGAGGACAAACGCCGCATGCAGGCACTGGAACGGCAGGCTATGCAGGCACTGGGCTTGCATGATCCGTTTCCGGCATGGCAGGTACAGGAGAAGGGATCATGCAACTGATGCATGCGTTGACGGAGCGCTGGCGTAAACGATTGCTACACTGGCTGCGACCGGGCAGGACGGTGGAAGAATTGCTGGAAATGATCGGCCGGGCCGAAGCCGTGCGGTCGGATGAGCAGCGCAATATGCTGCAAGGCATGGTGGAGTTTCACGAAACGCGTGTACGAGAAGTCATGATTCCGCGTTCGGATATCCATGCCGTTGGCATCGATGCGGATTTTGCCGAGGTGGAACGGCGCATGGTGGAGAGCGGCGTCAATCGTTTGCCGGTCATGGACGGCGATATCGATCATGTGCTGGGTGCGATTCACGCTTCTGATCTGGTGGCATGGCATGTGCAGGGCGGTACGGGCGAGTTGAAGGATTTTGTGCGCCGCTGCCTGCGCGTGTCGGAACTGGAAAAGGTGTCCGGTCTGCTCACCGAAATGAAACGGGAATCGGTGCATATGGCCATCGTACATGACGAATACGGCGGTACGGCGGGGCTGGTGACGTTATCGGATCTGCTAACTGAGATCGTCGGTGAAATCGACGAATCGCGCGATGTGGCCGAGATCGAATGCGTGCAGCAGGACGATGGCAGTTACATCGTCATGGGCCGCATGCTGGTCGAGGAATTGGCCGACGAACTGGACATGACGCTGCCGGAAGGTG
Source organism: uncultured Zetaproteobacteria bacterium (assembly GCA_964613235.1). Taxonomy (GTDB): domain Bacteria; phylum Pseudomonadota; class Zetaproteobacteria; order Mariprofundales; family Mariprofundaceae; genus J005. The sequence continues at coordinate 17,445 of CAZTGM010000023.1, forward strand.
ATTTCGATACCGTGGCCGGCCTGGTTACGGCTGAACTCGGGCGTATTCCGCGGCGCGGTGAAAGCATTCGTCTGCATGGCCTGCAGTTTGTGGTATTGCAGTCCGATGCCCGCAGAATCCTGAAATTACGCGTTTCCCGCTACAGCTGACGCTCATGAATGCCGCCTGGCTGCAACAACGATGGCCGAATGCAGGGCTGGCGTTCGTGGCCGGTGCTGTGATGCCGTTCGCCTTTGCCCCGTACGATCAGCTCTGGCTGGCTGTGCTCGGTATGACGTTATGGGCCTGGCTGTTGCAGCACGGTGGCGGTTTTGTGAGCGGCCTGGCCTTTGGCCTCGGTTGGTTTGGCCTGGGTGCCTGGTGGCTGGCCGATACCCTGCATATTTACGGCCATGTGCCGTATGTGCTGGCATGGTTGTGTGTGCTGGTGGTCGGTCTGGTACTGGCATTGTTTCCCGCCCTGTGGGCCTGGCTGGCGGTACGGTTTGCGGCGAATCGCTGGCAGTTTTTTATTTTGTTTACTGTTTTGGGCATGGCCGAGGAATGGCTGCGCGGACATCTGTTGACTGGTCTGCCGTGGACGGCACTGGGCAATCTGCTGCTGGATACGCCGGCCGTTGGCTGGCTGGCTGTGCTCGGTGTGTATGGCGCCACATGGCTGGTTTGTGCCCTGGCTGCGGCGGTGGCCCTGCTGGTAGCGCATCCGGCACGCAACGAGGCGCTGGTACTGGCCGCCGTGGTGGGCTTGATCTGGCTGGCACCGGCGCCGTATGCGGCCGATGGCCCTGCCTATCGCGCTGCCCTGATTCAGCCGGATATTCCGCAGGATCAGAAATGGGATGCGCAGCATGTGCCGCGGAACATGCAATTGCTGGCCCGTCTGTCGGCGCAGGCGTTACCGGTGGATGTCATTATCTGGCCGGAAGCAGCCGTGCCGTTTTATCTTTCGTTGTCACCATCCTGGCAGCAATGGTTATATCGGCAGGCTGATGGCTGGCATACGGAATTTCTGTTCGGTGGCCTGAAGCTGCTGGATGCGGATAGCCGGCGGGCGCAAAATGGCCTCTATCTGCGTACGCAGGGGGAAACGCAGGGATTTGCGGCCAAGCAGCATCTGGTGCCTTTCGGTGAATATGTGCCGTCATGGTTGCCGTGGCTGCACAAGCTCGTGCCCGATATCGGTGATTTTCGGCCGGGTAGCGGAAGTGGCGTGCTGGCGGGCAGAGGCGGTCATTTTGGGGCCTTAATCTGTTATGAGTCGATTTTCCCCGAACAGGCACGGGCACGCGTGGTTGCCGGTGCGAATGTGCTGGTGGTGGTGACCAATGATGCCTGGTATGGCCATAGTCCTGCCGCCTGGCAGCATTTTCAGGCATCACGTGCGCGCGCCGTGGAAAACGGACGTTTCGTATTGCGTGCCGGCAATACGGGCGTTTCCGCCATTATCGGTCCTGACGGTACGGTGCGGCAAACAATGCCGTGGTGGACGGCAGGCAGCGTTCGGGGTACATATCGCCTGTCCGGCGCGGTAACACCCTATCAGCGTTTTGGCGACGGCATCATGTGGTTTATGCTGGCGGTCGGAGGCATCATGTACTGGCGTTTGAGAAGAACATCATGAGCAAACGGATTGCTGTGATTGGTGGCGGCTCTTGGGGCACGGCGCTGGCTATGGTGCTGGCCCGGGCGGGTCAGCAGGTGTGGCTGGTGACGCATACCGCGGCGCAGGCGGATACGTTAAATGGCGAGCGACAGAATCGAGCCTATCTGCCGGATATCATGTTCCCGGACATGTTGCAGGCTACGGGTAATCTGCAGCAGGCACTGGACGGGGTGAATGCTTGCGTATTGGCGCTGCCCTGTTCGGCTGTGCCTGATGTGTTGCCGGCGCTGGATGGGGATTATCCGGTCATTGCGGCCTGCAAGGGCCTGAATCCGGATACGTTGCAGCGTACCGATCAATTGCTGGAGCCATCCATTGCACGTTCGCGCATTGCGTTGTTGTCCGGGCCTTCATTTGCGCTGGAAGTGGCGCGCGGTCAACCGACGGCGATCACGATGGCCAGCGGCGATATCACTGTGGCGGCTTATGCCGCATCATTTTTCGATGATACGAATTTTCGCATTTATACTTGTGATGATGTTATCGGTGTGGCTATGGGTGGTGCGTTGAAAAATGTCATTGCCATTGCGTCCGGCATTGCCGAGGGGCTTGGTCTTGGTCATAACTCGGTGGCTGCTGCCGTGACGCGCGGTTTGTCGGAAATGGCGCGCATTGCTTGCGCCGTGGGCGGTCGCAATGAAACATTGATGGGGCTTTCCGGCATCGGTGATTTGGTGCTGACCTGTACCGGGGCGTTATCGCGTAACCGGCGGCTGGGCATCATGCTGGCTGAAGGGCTGGACGTGGCGGCGGCAGAGCAGCGTATCGGTCAGGCAGTGGAAGGTGTGCGCACGGCCGATGCCGTGGATCGTCTGGCCCGGAAGATGGCACTGGATGTGCCGCTGATGCAGTCGGTGGCGCAGGTGTTGCGCGGCGATATGGCCATTGCCGATGCCGTGCAGGCATTGATGAATCGTCCGGAACGCAGGGAATTCGAATGAAGGACGAGGATCTGTTTGCCGAGGCGATGCAGAAGGTGCGGCCGATGCGTACTCCGGCCAAAGTCACACCGCGCGGCAAGCCGCCACGGCCAGACAAGGCGAGGCGAGCATTGCATGCTGTTGTGGTCGAGCATGCTGCTGCGGTATCGGCCATGCGGCCACAGCCGGATCAGGAACCATGGGTATTGCTGGCCGATGGCGTGTCACGCGAACAGCTGAAGAAACTGGCGGCAGGTCAGCCACCGGTGGCCATGGAACTTGACCTGCATGGCATGACACGTGACGAAGCACTTGCAATGCTGGCGCAGAAGGTCAAGGCTCTGCAGGCAGGTTCAGGCCGTGTACTTTGTGTAATTCATGGCCGGGGACGCCATTCGCAGGGGCGGCCGGTACTGAAAGAGGCCGTTTATCATTGGCTGCGCGAGGGCCCTTATGCCGCTCAGGTGCTGGCTGTGGTGCCACAGCGGGGCACCGGTGGTGGCTCCTGCTTGGTGTTGCTGCGCAGACAAAAGGCCTGATCGCTTGCAGGCGTTGAGAGGAGGTCCCGGATGTTGAATAGGAAACCGTTTGTGCGTGGTTGTCTGATGGCTCTGGCGCTGGTCTGGCCGCTCTGGCTGCAGGCTGCCGATGTGCCGCCTCCGCCCGTAGCAGTGGATGATTCGCCACAGGCAAGGGAAACAATCGACGCAACCGAAACACCACCGAATCTGAATAAAGAGTTCGAACATCTGAAAGACGATGAGCGCGTGGAAATCTATTCGTACAAGCGCGATGATGGCGCCACGGTCGAGGAATATTCGGTGCAGGGCCGCGTGTACATGATCAAGGTGCAGCCCAAGGGGGGGCTGCCGGCGTATTATCTTTACGACGATAACGGTGATGGTGTATTCGAACGGCGTTTGCCGGGCGGTTACAAACGCCCGTCGCCGCCGATGTGGGTTATCAAACGCTTCTGAGCACTGTTCCCCGACTAATTTTGATTACCGATCTCGGACGTGTGCCCGAGCATGTGCTGCTGGAAAAAACCGAAGCGGCACTGGCCGGCGGTGTCGATGCGGTATTATTGCGTGAGCGGCAACTGGATGCAGCCCGTATGTTGGCTCTGGCAGCAAAACTGCGGGCGCTGACAGCGGATGCCGGCGCGCAATTGCTTATTCATACACAGGCCGATATTGCGCAGGCCGTGGGAGCCGATGGCGTGCATGTTTCGCGTTATGATATTGGCACGATCCCGCAAATACGCTGCTGGCTGGAAGCGCAAGGCTCTGGAATGGGTTGTTCTGCCTCCTGTCATGATGCAACGGAGCTGGCACAGGCAGCAGATGTCGGCGCGGACTTTGCTCTGTTATCGCCCGTGTTTGCCACAAGTTCACATCCGGAGGCGGCGACTCTGGGCGTGAGTAAATTTCAACGCCTGGCGGCTGCCGCCGGGATACCGGTCATGGCACTGGGCGGCATCGATAGTGGCAACCGCCATTTGCTGGCTGATTACGGTGTCGCCGTGATCAGCGCATTGCTGGAAGCTGCTGCGCCGAGAGAGACGGCACGCGCGCTGTCGCTGCACCCATGAGCGCATTTCCTGCACATTGGCGCATGCTTTGGTATCCTTTATGTTTGTGCAGGGGGATGTGGAAGGTGAGGTATTATGGAGAATCTTGATCAGATCGCTTCCGTACTGGCCCTGAGCATGGGCGCGGCCTGGGCCAGCGGCATCAATCTCTATGCGGCAATCTTCATGCTCGGCTTTATGGGCGCAACGGGTAATATGGATTTGCCGCCTGCACTGGAAGTATTGCAAAATCCGCTGGTGTTGTTTGCCGCCGGTGCGATGTATGTGGTGGAGTTTTTTGCCGACAAGATCCCCGGCGTGGATACCGGCTGGGATGTGATTCATACGTTTATCCGTATTCCTGCAGGCGCGATGATGGCTGCCGGTGCTGTTGGGCCGGTTGACCCGGCCGTGGCTATTGCTGCGGGTATTCTCGGCGGCGGTATTTCAGCGGCCAGTCATGCGACCAAGGCCGGCAGCAGGGCGGTTATCAATACATCGCCCGAACCGTTTACGAACTGGACGGCATCGATTGCCGAAGATGTGGCTGTCATCGGTGGCCTGTGGACAGCGTTGCACCATCCATGGCTGTTCCTCGTCCTGCTGATCCTGTTTCTGCTGTTTCTGGTCTGGTTTCTGCCACGCCTGTGGCGTGGTATCAAAATGGTATTGGCCAAAGTTGTCGGCTGGTTCGGCCGTAAAGGTGAAGCCGAATCCCGTGCCGCAGCGCAGGTCGATATGCCTGTTGAGGGTGAGAGAACGAACGGACCATCATCGTCATAGACAGTCCGGATTAGAAGATTGGTGCAAATTCTGCAATACTGCGCCGCGCCAGAAGCAACTGGGAATCTTGTAAGGACATGCAATAACCAATGAGCATCCAGTATCCAACCGATGACCTGCGTATCAGCGGAATCCAGGAAGTAGTTTCCCCGCAGTGCGTTCATGACGAATATCCGATTTCCGAAATCGCTGCGAAAACAACCAGTGAAACGCGGCAGCAAATCCATGATATCCTCTACGGCAAGGATGATCGTCTGCTGGTGGTGATCGGTCCGTGTTCGATTCATAACCCCGATGCAGCCATTGAATATGCCGGCCGCATCCGTCACATGCGCGAGGAACTGGGCGAGGATCTGCTCATTGTCATGCGCGTCTATTTTGAAAAACCACGCACGACAGTGGGCTGGAAAGGGCTGATTAATGATCCGAACCTCGATGGCTCATATGAAATCAACAAGGGCATTCGCCTGGCACGCAAGCTGCTGCTGGATGTCAACGAATTGGGTGTGCCGGCGGGCAATGAGTTTCTCGATCTGATCACACCGCAGTATTTCGCCGATCTGGTCAGCTGGGGAGCTATCGGCGCACGTACCACCGAGTCGCAGGGACATCGTGAACTGGCCAGTGGCCTGTCCTGCCCGGTCGGCTTTAAAAACAGCACCGATGGCGGCTGTCAGATTGCCATTGATGCCATCCGTGCGGCACGACATCCGCATGTATTCCTGTCGCTGACCAAGCAGGGCCACTCGGCGATTTTCTCCACCAGCGGCAATGAGGACTGCCATATCATTCTGCGTGGTGGTAAGGAGCCGAATTACGATGCAGATTCGGTGGCGGCAGCAATCGGTCTGCTGGAGAAGGCCGGCGTGGATACCGGGCTGATGATTGATTGCAGCCATGCCAACAGCCGTAAACAATATGCGCGCCAGGTGGAGGTTGGTTATGACGTAGCCGGCCAGATTGCTACCGGCAACCACAAGATCACCGGCGTGATGGTGGAAAGCCACCTCAAGCCGGGAAGGCAGGATGTCGTGCCGGGCAAGAAGCCGGATTACGGCGTCAGTATTACCGATGCCTGCCTGGGCTGGGATGATTCGGCCGATCTGCTGCATGTGCTGGCCGAGGCCGTACGCAAGCGACGTCAGTCTATTCGCTGAGGAAGCATGATGAGCACGCTGGCGCTGTATGTCGCTGCGGCCCTGGCGGAAATTGTCGGCTGTTTCGCCTTTTGGCACTGGTTGCGGGCAGGTGGTCATGCGGCCTGGTTGCTGCCAGGTATTGCCAGCCTGATCCTGTTTGCCTGGCTGCTGACGCGCTCGGATGTGGCTTTCGCCGGTCGCGCCTATGCGGCCTATGGTGGCATTTATATCGTCAGCTCATTGCTCTGGCTGTGGTTGGTCGAAGGCCAGTTGCCCGATCGTTGGGACCTGGCCGGAGCTGCCCTGTGTCTGTGTGGGGCGAGCGTGATTTTGTTCGCACCGCGTACGGTCTGAAATAACACTGAATTTCCCTTTGTATGGCGCTAGCATGCGCCCATGAGCAGAAAGATCATCCCTATCCAGGCCGTTGAACAGGGCGAGAGCATGACCGGCAAGCCGAAATGGCTGAAGGTGCGTGCGCCGATGTCATCCGAATATCGCGAACTGGTCCGCCTGATGCGCGACAAGAAGCTGAATACGGTATGTGAGGAAGCAAGTTGTCCGAATATCGGCGAATGCTGGAAGCATGGTTCGGCCACGTTCATGATTCTCGGCCGCGTATGTACGCGTACCTGCGCTTTCTGTGATGTGGAAACGGGGCGCCCTGATCCGCTGGATGCCAATGAGCCGGAGCAGTTGGCTGAGGCCGCAGCGTCAATGAATCTGAAGCATGTCGTCATTACCTCGGTGGATCGCGATGATCTGCCCGATGGCGGGGCGGCGCATTATGCGGCGACGATTGAGGCCGTGCATGCGCGTTTGCCGGAAGCAACGGTGGAGGTGCTGACGCCGGACTTTCAGCGCAAGCCGTCAACCTGCCTGGAAACGGTGATTGCCGCAGGCCCGGAAATCTTTAACCATAATCTGGAAACCGTGCCACGCCTGTATCGTTCCGTGCGTCCCGGTGCGCGCTATTTTACCAGTTTGCGCCTGTTGCAGCGGGCCAAGGAACTGGATGATCGTGTGGTAACGAAATCGGGTATCATGCTGGGGCTGGGCGAAGAACGCGACGAAGTGTTGCAGGTGCTGGATGATATGCGCGAGGCTGGCATCGATATCCTGACCATTGGCCAGTATCTGCGCCCGTCGGTCAAGCATCATCCGGTCATGAAATACTGGACGCCGGAAGAGTTCGAGGATCTGAAATACCTGGCTGAGAAAAAAGGCTTTGGCATGGTCGCCTGTGGCCCGCTGGTGCGTTCAAGCTTCCATGCCGAGGATGTGTTCCGGGCGATGAAGCTGGCTTCCAGAAACACCGACGGTGCGTCAAGCAAGCCCTGACCCCGATTGCCTCTGGTGGAATTTTGCCGGGCTTCCATATGAAGAGCGCCTGCCTGCTTCCGCATATCAGGCAATGAAGGTAACCTTGCCTGATTTTGCTACGGCAGGGCATCAGAGAGTGGGCATCTGTTCTGCTTCGTGAATGCCGTTGCCGATCAGGAGGGCTGCATGAATCAGACAGTCAATGACAAGAAAGATATTTCCATTGTCTGTTTTTCGGGTGAATTCGACAAGCTGCTTGCCGCTTACACGATTGCGACCGGCGCGGCGGCGACTAACCGTAACGTGACAATGTTTTTTACGTTCTGGGGGCTGAACGCGCTGAAAAAGGAACGCGGGCGCAAAGCCATCGGCAAGGATTTTCTGTCGCGGGTGTTCAACTGGCTGATGGGTGGACGCAATAATCTGCCGTTGTCGCGTCTGAATTTTGGTGGTGCCAGTCCGAAACTGATGTCGGGTATGATGCGCAAAAACAATGTCGCACAGCTGGATGAGCTGATGGAGGCGGCCAGCGCGCTGGGCATTCGTTTTTTTGCCTGTGAAATGTCGATGCATATTCTGGGCATCAGCCAGGATGACCTGATCGACGATGTGCACTCCGTGGTTGGCGTGGCCACGTTTCTGAACGAATCCGAAAACGCGCATATCATTTTCATTTAACGGGACGAACCATGAAACATTTTCTTGATATCACCAGTGAGACCTGTCCGATGACCTTCGTGAAGGTCAAGCTGCAACTGGCCAGGATGGATGCGGGCGAACAGCTTGAAGTGCTGCTCAATGAGGGTGAGCCGCTGGAAAATGTGCCACGCTCCTGCGAGGAGCAAGGGTTTCAGGTAGTGTCAGTGGAGCCGACGGATAACAAGCGTTATCTGGTGCTGATTCAGAAGTAGTAGCCGGGCATGAACAAGCGAGGCAAGCAGTTATTGCTGATGCTGTTGACCGCCATCACGGTTATCGGCGGTTATGCTTTCCTGCGCTATGCCTATGGCGTGACGGAAAGCATGCCGTTCACGCAGGAAATTGTGCTGATTATTCTGGGTACGGTGGCGACGGTGCTGATTACTGCATTATTGCTCAACCAGCAGAGTATTGTGGAGATTGAAAAGGAACAGAGCATTAAGTTCATTGAGCTGAAAACGCGCACGTATGAACAGCTTATCGGTCAGATTGAGGAGATGACCTTGTCGGACACTGTCACCGAAAAGGATCTGATCCGTCTGCGTTTCATTACGCATAGATTGGCCATTTTTTCATCGCCCGCCGTGCTGGCGGAATATCACCATTTTCTTGATGTGCTTGGCGACAGTACGCAGGATGGCAGGCTGAGGGATACGGATGCAGATGCCTTGTCCAAGGCGCTGGCCAGTCTGACGGTAAAAATCCGCGCCGATCTGATCGGTGATATGGACATGCTTGGTGATTATTCACAGGCACAGATTGCCCGCATGATTCTTAAAAATTCGGATGAATCGACCGAATTGCGCGTGGATGCCTGAATGCCGGAGCTGATGAAGGCAAATCAGTGGCGTTGCCAGGAGTTTGGCGCGTAAGTGAAATTTCATGGGCACAGGGCATTTTGTATTCCTGTCCTGCTCGCCCGCATCGCCCCACCCATGATATCAATATCGTGCCGGGCTTGCGCTTATACAGGTATTACATACTTATCACTGGATCAATATTAAGGGGTCTTAGACAAGAAGAATGCTGTAGCCTTTGAAGCGGCAAAACTTCGAGGGATTCCGGTTTCAACAGATGTGGCTGGTTTTGTTGAATCCTTCACAGGAAATTTGATTATCAATGCCACAGGTGATCGTAATCTTGAGGCATCATTGGCACCAACCTTAAAGTCGCGAAGAATTGAGTTTATTCTATGGACATCAAATTGGTGATATGATTCTCAAGAAAATTAGTGGAGTCATACTAAATGCTCATGCGTTACACAGCGTTTGACGAGTGTAGCTTAATATGAATCTTGAGCATGCCGTGTGCATCACGCATCAGATGGAAAAATGTTTTGTGGCGGCACAGAACGGGAGTCTGGTATTGTAAGCCGATGCTGTCGATATCCTGCTGCAGGGGCTCGCCTGCACTGTGCCGAATGATGACAGGAGCTTTGAGTGCTTGCCCGGGGCAGCGGATACGGCATTGTGTCGGGCGGGGGATGAGAGGTGGAATTGTGTGGTTGCCGTTGACAGTCAATAAAACAGACATGCGCAGCCACCTGCTGCCGGGGGCGCTGGCGTTGGTGTTTGTCATCT
>CAZTGM010000024.1:0-25502 GCA_964613235.1 uncultured Zetaproteobacteria bacterium
CCGTCCATTCCGACAAAAATGCAAGAATACACTGCAATGCCTGCGATTTTTTCATGTCATCCCGTGGCAGGACATAATCAGCACATTGCGCATAAAGCGGATAACGTACTTCCGCCAGCTTTTGCAGTTTGTTTAACGTATCACCCTGTGCAATCAGCGGCCGGTTCATATCGCCATCAATGCGCCGGGCCAGAAACTCGGGTGCTGCTCGCAACCAGATCACAGGCGGATGTTCACGCAACAGCCGGCGGTTTTCCTCGCGCATGACAATGCCGCCACCGGTGGCAATGACAGCCTGTTGCTGCAAAGCCTGCTGCAGTGCTTCGCTTTCAATATCGCGAAAGCCTTCCTCGCCACAGGCTGAAAAAATATCGGGAATACTCCGTCCCTGCTGTTGGACAATCCATTCATCCAGATCAATCAATGGCAGATGCAAGGTGGCGGCCAGACGGCGGCCAATAGTGCTTTTTCCCGAACCCATCAGGCCGATCAGAATCGGACAAACCACGGAATTCTTCTTTTGTTGCTCCACACCCCTGCTCCTGTAATTAGCTTATCCTGTCATGATAAAAAAAGCAATCATGCATCGGGCAACACGGCATCCTCGACGATAAACTGTACGGCACCGCGCCCCTGCCAGTGATCGAGCTGCAGGCGACCAATGACGCAAACCTTTAATCCCTGCTGCAGATGTCTATTCAGACCATTGCCCTGAAACAATACAGCATGGCAACTGCGTCCACCATCACTCAGTCTCAGACGCACCACACCACCGCGCAACTCCCTGCGCTCGGCGATATACACATCACGCAACAGCCAGCTAAACGGACGGTTACCCTGCCCCCATGGTTCAAAACGCCCCAGCCGTTCTGCAAAGCCGCCATGCAGAGCAGCCAGTCCCAACTCACCATCAACAGCCAGACAGAGATGGTCGTGTACATGCGCCGCCTGCTGCGCAACCGCAACGCCAAATGCTGCACAGAATGCATCCCAGTGCTGTCGTGGCACCGTACCGCCACCGGCACCGGCATGACCACCGAACCCTTCCAGATACGGCGCACACGCATTGAGAATATCGCCGATATGAAAACCGGGACATCCCCGTAACGACACGCGAATCCTGTCATCCGGCGTAATAAAGCCCACGGCAGCCGGCCTGCCATATTTTCGCGCCAGTCGCCCAGCCGCCAGGCCAACGACACCGGCATGCCAGTTTGCATCAAAAACAGCCAGTACCTGGGCATCTTGCAATCGTACTTCTGCCTGACGAAACACGTCTGCCTCAACCTGCCGCCGCTGCTTATTGGCGGCATCCAGTTCCATGGCGAGCCGGGCTGCTTCCGCCGCATCTTCGGTTGCCAAAAGACGCATCGCCGCTTCACCATGTTGCATGCGGCCGGCCGCATTGATACGTGGTGCCAGATAAAATCCGATCGTCTCCGCATCTACCGTCTTGCTGATACGCGCGACCTCAAGCAGTGCCTGCATACCTACGGATGGCGCATTATTCAAGCGCTGCAGCCCATGATGCACAAGAATGCGATTCACACCGACCAGTTCCATGACATCAGCCACCGTAGCCACGGCTACCCGGTCCAATAACCGACGAAGATCAAATGCCGGCCTGGCACCTGCCTCGGCCAGACGCTTCCACACGGCCATGAGCAGAAAAAAAGCCACACCTGTACCACACAGCTTGCGTTCAGCAAAACCGCAATCTGCACGTGCAGGATTGAGCACGGCATACGCTTTCGGCAAAGTGGATTCAGGTAAATGATGGTCGGTGATGATCAGGTCCAGGCCCAGTTCAGTGGCTCGCTGGCAGGCCGCAAAACACGTACTGCCGGTATCCACGCTAAGGCCCAGGGTGATGCCCGCCTGATGCGCCTGCTCCACAGCCTGCACGCCGATACCATGACCATCCTCGGCGCGATGAGGGATGGAAAAGGAAACCTCCGCATCCACAGCACGCAAGGCTTCCAGCAGAATGGCCGTGCCATTCACGCCATCAGCATCAAAATCACCAAAAACATGAATTTTTTCACGCCTCTGCAGCGCCTTAACCAGTCGTGATGCTGCGCGGTCCATGTCCTGCATGACATCGGGGTCAGGAAGTTCACTCAAACGTGGCGAAAAGAACGGATCGCTTTCCTGCAAATCACGCGTGCGCAGGATTTCCTGCCAGGCGATAACAGGATCATCGGTACGCAGCGGGGCATGCCGCCAGACCAACTGCATGCCCCTGATCGTACGTTGCTCCGGTAAGGCCTCAACAGCAGGTGTCATGACAACCATTGCCGTAAGCGAGAAAACAGTACGGTTTCACTCTGGCAGGATTTCACTTGCCAGCCTGAACGGGAGAAACGGGGCAATCGCGAATGCGTCAACCAAACGGCATGCCCCGCCCCGAACAGCACGATATGCCTGGGTAATTCGCGCGGCATCAACTCCGCCACCCGCTCGGCCTCGCTGATCACGCAGACAGCATCACGTGCTTCACTGATCGAGGCCAGGAACGGATTACGTGTGGCCACCGGCAAATGCGGCATCACGGCATGCGTATCACTGGCACCCCAGAACCACAGGCCATGCACATCCGCCTCACCACGCATGCGGCGATGCTCTGCCGGATGCTGGTGCAACACCATCTGGATTTCGGCAATCAGCCGCATCATCCGCCCGCCATCAGCGCCGGCAGGGTGCCTGTTCGGTAACAATCCACCGGAGAGGCAGGCAAAATCCGCCGGCGCTGCATCCAGCGGCGTACGACAACACAGCAACAATGCTGCACCAGTCGCCACTAATTGCATGTCATCCTGCTGCAATAGCGGATTCAGTTGCGCACACAGCCATTGCGCATCGTCATCACGCCAGGAAAATGAGCCTTCCGGCATCACAGTCAGTGTATCCCGCCCCAGTGCCGCAAAATAGGGTGACGCCACCCACAACTGTCGGACATCTGCAGGAATATCGATGGCGGAAGCCAGCAATTGCGCACTCGTGCAATCATGTAATCTGGCGTAACAGGACAAGGGAGAAAGCGGCGCACATTGAAACCAGCGCCGACGCATGCGCGCAAATTGTGCCTGCCACGAAACGACATCAGGATGCAGCTGAAGCCCATCCTGATGTTCAAGCAATGCCTGGCTGATGAACAGCACGGAAGGCTTCACTGTGCGGATCAGGCCTCCAGTGCCCGGCGCACGGCCGACTCGTTGGCATCGATGGTTACCGGTGTCGGTACATTCATCATGGCCGTGTCCGGATCTTTCAGACCATTGCCGGTCAGCGTGCAAACGATTTTATCGCCCGGTTTGAAATAGCCAGCCTTGTTCAGCTTGATAACACCGGCAACTGATGCCGCGCTGGCCGGCTCGCAAAATACGCCTTCCAGTGAAGCCAGCATGTCATAGGCCTGCAGGATTTCCTCATCGGTTACGGCATCAATACGTCCGCCGGATTCATCACGGGCAGCCTCTGCCTGCTGCCAGGAAGCAGGCTTGCCGATGCGGATGGCCGTGGCCACGGTTTCCGGATTCTCCACCGGAGCACCATTGACAATCGGCGCAGCTCCCGCGGCCTGAAAACCAAGCATCTTCGGCAGGCTCTTGCTGATGCGCTTGTCGAAATATTCCTTGTAGCCCATCCAGTAGGCTGTGATATTGCCCGCATTACCAACTGGCAGAGCATGAAAATCCGGCGCAAAACCCAGTTCATCAACGATCTCGAATGCACCGGTTTTCTGTCCCTGCAAACGATACGGATTAACCGAATTGACCAGTGAAATGGAACCATCTGCCGAAATCTCGCGCACCAGTTCCAGCGCATCGTCGAAATTGCCACGAATCTGGATGACTTTCGCGCCATAACGCATACCCTGGGAAAGCTTTCCCAACGCGATTTTTCCATCAGGAATCAACACATAGGCCTGCATGCCGCAATTGGCCGCGTAGGCAGCAGCCGAAGCGGAAGTATTGCCGGTGGAAGCACAGATGACCTTGCGACTGCCGGCATTATAGGCTTGCGTCACGGCCATCGTCATGCCGCGATCCTTGAATGAACCGGTCGGATTCAGACCTTCAAATTTGAGAAAAAGATTCAGTTCAGGATTAATCGCATTGCGCAAATTCATGGATTCATGCAGCGGCGTATTTCCCTCATATAACGTAATGACGGCATCGTCCTTGCCAATGGGCAGGAACGCGCGATAGCGATTGATGATTCCTTCGTAGCGTGGCATTCGTATCCCCTAGGCCGCAAATTGTTCTTTGCGTAGAATCAGTGCATTGTCCTCAACGGACTCCAGCGCCGTAATGCGGGCGATCGCGGCTTGCAAATTGCCCTCACGGGTTTCATGCGTCAGCATGACAATCGGCACGGTGTTTGTCGCGTGCCGTTCCTTCTGGATGATCGCTTCCAGGCTGATACGCTGATCGGCCAGAATGGAGGTGACTGCAGCAATGACACCCGGTTCATCGCGCACCATCAGACGTACATAATACTCACAGGCGACATCGGCCACCGGCATGGTCGCCATATCCCGCCGCTCGCTTTCAACAAAGCCCATCGGTGCCGGCAAATGCGCCACACCATCCGGATGCACGCGGGCAATATCCATAATATCAGCCACAACAGCGGAAGCCGTCGGCCGCTCACCTGCACCACGCCCAAAATACAGCGTATGCTCAACAAAATCGCCAGAGACCATAACCGCATTATAGGAGTCGGACACATTGGCCATCTGCGAGCTATGCGGCACCAGCGTCGGATGCACGCGCATTTCCACCTGATCACCATGCGGCTTGGCAATACCCAACAGCTTGATGCGATAGCCCAGTTCCCGTGCCGAGGCGATATCCGATGGCGTAATGCGGCTTATGCCTTCGGTGAAGACCTCATCAAAGCGAATCTTCGCCCCGAACGCCATGGCGGCCAGAATGGAAAGTTTGTGTGCCGTATCAATGCCTTCGACATCAAACGTCGGATCAGCCTCGGCATAACCCAGTGCCTGTGCCTCTTTCAGTACATCGGCATAGTCCGCACCCTCATCTTCCATTTTGGTAAGAATGAAATTACAGGTACCGTTGAGAATACCGTATACCGATTCAATCGCATTGGCCGCGCACCCTTCGCGCAGGGCCTTCAGGCAGGGAATGCCGCCGCCAACAGCCGCTTCAAAGCCGATAGCCAGGTCTTTTTCAGCCGCCAGCGGAAACAGCTCCTCACCATGTTTGGCAATCAATGCCTTGTTCGCCGTCACCACATGCTTGCCATGTTCCAGTGCCGTAGCCACAAACGTACGCGCCGGCTCATAACCTCCAATCAGTTCGACAACCAGATCGATATCATCGGCACGAACAATATCATTGGCATCATCGCTCAAACGAATGCCGGACAAATCCAGACCGCGATCGCGTTCAAGGTCTCGATCCGCTGCTGCAACCAGTACAACCCGTTTGCCCAGCCTGCGACTGATCAGCTCCTGCTGTTCGATCAGAATACGGGCCACGCCGGTACCGATCGTACCCAGCCCCAGCAGGCCAATCCTTACTTCACTCATGTTCATGCTCCCTGCGACAAAAACTGGCGCATACCGCGCAAAGCCTGCCGAGTCCGATGTTCGTTCTCAATCAGTGCAATGCGCACATACTGGTCACCGTAGTCGCCAAAACCAATGCCCGGCGATACAGCCACTCCCGCTTCCGTCAGCATGCGCTTGGAAAACTCCAGTGATCCCAGATGTTTGAATTCATCCGGAATTTCTGCCCATACAAACATCGAGGCCTTTGGTTCTTCCACCATCCAGCCCATCTGATGCAGACCATGCACCAGCACATCACGACGCGACTGATACATAAGGCGAATATCCTCGACACAATCCTGCGGGCCGTTCAGCGCCGCACAAGCCGCAATCTGCAGCGGCTGAAACGTGCCATAATCCAGATAAGACTTGATCTTGGCCAGTGCAGCCACGATATCCCTGTTGCCCACCATAAAGCCTAGGCGCCATCCAGGCATATTATAGGTCTTGGACAGCGAATAAAATTCAACGGCCACATCCTTCGCACCGGGTACCTGCATGATCGACGGGCACTGATAATCGTCAAACGTGATCTCAGCATAGGCGATATCGGAAATGACAATCAAATCATTTTCACGTGCAAAATCTACCAGTTGCACATAAAAATCGAGATCCACAACCTGCGCTGTCGGGTTGGACGGGAAATTCACGATCAGAATCTTCGGCCTTGGCCAGGAATCCTTCACCGCCTTCTGCACATCCTCGAAATAGTCGCGCCCCGGCCCCATTGGCACATGACGGATATCCGCACCGGCAATGATGAAACCATAGGGATGAATCGGATATGCCGGATTGGGGCTTAGCACCAGATCACCGGGCGAGGTAATGGCCACGGCCAGATGAGCCAGACCTTCCTTGGAGCCGATGGTTGCAATCGCTTCCGTTTCCGGATCGAGATCAACATTGAATTTGCGCTTGTACCAGGCACAAATCGCCCGACGAAGGCCCGGAATACCGCGCGAAACCGAATAGCGATGATTACGCCCGTCCTGTGCAGCTTCACAGAGTTTATCGACAATATGCTGCGGCGTTGGCTGATCCGGATTACCCATGCCGAAATCGATGATATCGCGCCCTTCGTGACGTAATTGCATTTTAAGCTGATTGACTACGGCAAACACGTACGGTGGCAACCGCTTGATTTTATCAAATTCGCGCATGTATGAGGCTTTTCTCCCGACGCAGATCACCCGACAGGGTCGAAGCGAGTGTACGAAGCGCCCCTGTCCGGGTCAAGAAGTGCAAAAAAAGAAGTGCAAAAAAAGCCCGCCTGATACAGGCGGGCTTTTTCCAGCATAACCACTGATTTAATGTTTTACATCAGCCCAGACAGATTTCTTCAGCAGGTATAGCACAAGCGTCAGAACAATCAGGAACCCGAGCACCCAGCAGCCAATCACACGCCGCTCATTCTGGTGCGGATCGGCAATGAACGCCAGGAATGCAGCTACATCCTGCGCCTGAGCTTCCAGTTCCGCCGTATCGGCCTCGTCATGATCCAGCCAGCCCAATGGATCCGGCATGGCAATACGATTACCCGGAAAATACTCGTTGAAGTTACCATCCGGCACCTTGCCTGCAGGGTCATGTTCGAAACCCGTCAGAATAGAATAGATATAATCAGCACCACCGCGACGCGCATTGGCCATGACCGACAGATCCGGCGGCACCTTGCCGTAGGATACTTCCGCATCTTCCGGACTCAAATCAGTGATCATGCCCGCAGCCAGCGGCTTGTCACCACGCAACTCATCCACCACATCACGACTCAGACCCAGCTCCGGATAATCCATCAACCCCTTGTAGGTGACGTATTTCGCGGAATGGCAACCCATGCAGACCTCGGTAAACACAGTCAAACCACGACGCAACTGCTCCTGATCGGTGACATCGATCTCGGCATGCTTCAGTGCCACGCCATGCTCACTGGCCTGCACCGCACCGGAGACCATCAGTGAGGTCATGGCAACCATGGCCATCAGAATATTTTTCAGTTTCATATTCGCTCTCCCCCTCAAATATGGTCCGGTACGTTCTTTGTCTTCTCAAACTTCGGCAGGAACGGCAAAAGCAGGAAGAAGGCAAAGTAGTAGGTCGTCGCAATCTGGCCCACCAGCTTCAACGTCGGCGTTGGTGCAGAATGTCCGCAGTAGCCCAATACAACCACTGTGATGAAGAACAGAATCACCATCTGACGATATACCGGCCGGTAGCGCGACGAACGCACCTTGGAGCGATCGAGGAACGGCAGCAGGAACAGAATAGCCAGCGATGCTCCCATGGCCAATACGCCCAGCAATTTGCTCTCGAACGAACGCAGAATCGTGTACCATGGCGTCAGATACCACACTGGCGCGATATGTGGTGGCGTCTGCAGGTTGTTAGCGGGAACATAGTTATCGACTTCGATAAAATAGCCACCCATCTGCGGATTAAAGAACACCACATAGCTGTAAAAAATCAGGAACACGCCCACACCGAATGCATCCTTGACCGTATAATATGGGTGGAAAGGAATCGTGCCCTGGCCTTCATGTACATCGATGCCCTCCGGATTATTGGAGTGCACCACATGCAGTGCATGAATATGACCACCCACAATGGCCGCCAGCAACAGCGGGAACAGGTAATGCAATGAGAAGAAACGGTTCAGCGTCGGGTCACCCACGGCGAAACCACCACGCAGTAACTGCTGCAGATACTCACCGAGCACTGGCAGAGCACCGAACAGATTGGTGATCACCGTCGCACCCCAGAACGACATCTGACCCCATGGCAACAGATAACCGAAGAATGCCGCGCCCTGCATAATCAGCAGAATGACCACGCCGATAATCCAAAGCAACTCACGCGGACCCTTATAGGAACCGTAGTACAGGCCGCGACCGATATGCATGTAAACCACAACAAAGAACGCCGATGCCCCGACAGCATGCATATAGCGAATCAGCCAGCCGAAGTTCACATCACGCATGATGCGCTCAACCGAATCAAAGGCGACGGTGTATCCACCGTAAGTCAATGCCGCGCTCGGCTTGTAGTACATGGCCAGAAAGATGCCGGTCAGAATTTGCAGCACCAGCACCAATAGCGCTAACGAGCCGAAGTTCCACATATAGTTCAGGTTCTTCGGAACTTCATATTCCGTCAGCTGAGACTTGATAATGGCTTCAGCGCCTGTGCGTTCGTCAATCCAGGCGAACAGCCGTGTTTTCATCATTTTTTCTAACACTTTCCCCTCCCCCTGAATTATCCGATCACAACTTTGGTGTCGGAAGTATATGTATACGGCATCAGATGCAGATTATGCGGCGCCGGCGAACCGTTGATCACGCGCGCTGAAATATCATACAGCGATCCGTGGCACGGGCAGTGCCAGCCACCAGGCCAATCCTCCGGCACAGACTCACCCCAGTCCTTACGCCCGGCTGTCGGCTTGAACAATGGAATACAACCCAGATGTGTACAACTGGCCACAACAATCAGGTACTCCGGCTTGATAGCACGGTATTTCCTGTTTTCCGGTGTCATCCACTCGGCACTCACCTCATCGATGGCCTCCGAGTTCGGATCTTTCAGCATCTCGTCATGTCCATCGACCTGCTTCAGAAACTCTTCCGTACGATGTACAACAAACACCGGCTTGCCCTGCCACTGGATCACCACCAGCTGACCGGCCTCCACCGTAGCAACATCGAATTCTGTTTTGGCTGCTGCCAGCGTATCCGCTGCCGGCAGCATACTGCCGATAAACGGAACCACTGCCGCACCGGCTGCAACTGCCCCCATGCCGCCTGCAGCGACATAAAGAAAATTGCGGCGCGACTGATCGGCTTGATCTGTCATAGCTTATCCCTCCCTGTCATCATTCCAAATTGCGAAAGGCGCATGACTAGCAAGCAAACACCCCTTTAGCAACCACATTTTTATTAAGGCTTTAGCCAGCCTTGTTGGCCAAACCCCTCAATTCGGCAATCGCTGCGGCATAATCCGGTTTATTGTAGACTGCGGAACCAGCCACAATCGCGTCGGCACCGGCAGCAGCCACCTCCTCAATGGTCTCAACATTGACACCGCCATCGACTTCCAGCCATGCATCGCAACCTGCCTCATCCAGCATCGCGCGACATTCCCTGATCTTGTCCGTCACGGCATGAATATATTTCTGCCCGCCATAGCCCGGATTTACGCTCATCAGCAATACCAGATCGGTACAATGCAGTACATGCCTGATCGTCGACACCGGCGTGGCCGGATTCAGGCTGACACCGGCCTTTTTACCCAGCGAACGAATATACTGCAACGTGCGCTCCAGATGCACGCATGCTTCCTGATGTACGGTAATAATATCCGCACCGGCTTTGGCAAATGCCTCCACCTGCGTATCAGGATGATTCACCATCAAATGAACATCAATAGGCTTGTCTGTATAACTGCGGATCGCCTTGCATACATTGTCTCCAATGGTAATCGGCGGCACGAACGAGCCATCCATGACGTCGAAATGAATCCAGTCACATCCGCCTTCGTCAATGGCACGAATTTCGTTACCCAGATCCGCAAAATCGGCGGAAAGAATGGATGGCGCAATTACAACTTCTTTTTTCATCTGAATCTGATCCTCCTGAAAGAGGACGGATTTATAGCGCCTGCACTATCAATCGTCCAGCGCCAGTATCCAGGCAGCCAGCAAACGAATCTGTTTTTCGTCCAGTGGCCCACCCGCCGTGCGCGCGAATCCCGGCATATGCCGGCTTCCTGTACCTTGCGCAATCAGGAATCGCAGTGTGGAAGCATCATCACGGCCGGCCAGTTTCGGCGCATAAGCACCCTTCCCCTGCTCACCGTGGCACATTGCACACACGGCCTGATAAATCGCCGCGCCGGTATATTTTCCCCTTGCGGGGTCGTAATGACACGTTCTGCATTTCCCGTCGAACAGATTGCGCACAATATCCAGGTGCGGGTTATCGCGCACCTTCAGCGTCAGCCATGCGCGACTTTTATGCCCCTCTCCATCCGTCAGCTCAATCCACTTTTTCACCTGATCCGTTTTGGCAAAGGTATCGATCTCTACACGTACGCGCGTAAACTGACCCGGCATGAGCAGGCGCGATTCAGGCTCCACCACGGTGCAGCCGCAGGAGGCCTGTACATCAACAATCTGGGCCATGGTCGAACCTGTATTGCGGATACGCAAAAACGATACGACCTTTTCCCCTTCCATGACCTCGCCCATATCCAGCTGCTGCGGCTCGAACACCAGCACCGATGCATGTTTATCTGCAGCAGCAAAAGCGCCGCCGGCATGCAGCAGAGCCAGCATGCATACAACCAGGCGCATCACATTCATGCTTTTATCGCTTTCCGCGCAGGATACAGGCCAGAAGTTCAGGCAGTTCACCCTGCCCCTGCATCATCGCCTGCAACTCCGGTGGCTCGCAGGCCAGCAACTGCTCCACAGCCTCAACGAGCGCGACATCCGTGAAATCCGCCTGCAACAATGGTGCCAGCCAGGCATCCAGTTCCAGCATGCCTTGCCTATTCAGCCGATAGCGCAACCGGCGCATACGCCATTCGCAGGATGCATCCCCCTGAGCGGAAACCATCGGCATCAGGATTTTCTGGCCAGAATTTTTCGTTTGATACTATCGATAGCCGCTGTCGGGTTCAGTTCTTTCGGGCAGGCTTCCATGCAATTCATGATCTGGTGACAGCGGTACAGGCGAAATGAATCCTCCAGCTGATCCAGTCGCTTGCCCGTCGCCTCGTCCCTGGAATCCACAATCCAGCGATTGGCCTGCAACAATACAGCCGGGCCCAGAAAACGCTCGCCATTCCACCACCATGATGGACACGATGTCGTACAACAGGCGCATAAAATGCATTCGTATTGCCCATCGAGCTCCGCCCGCTCGGCCGGTGACTGTAACCGTTCATGTTCCGGTGTCGGCGTGGAAGTCTGCAACCATGGCTGAATCTGACGGTACTGATCGAAAAAGTGGTCCATATCAACCACCAGATCACGTACAACCGACATCCCCGGCAGAGGGCGCACATGAATCGGCTGCTTCAGGCCAGCCACTGCCGTGATGCAGGCCAGACCATTCACGCCATTGATATTCATACCATCAGAGCCACATACACCCTCACCGCAGGAACGGCGATAGGTCAGGGAGCCATCCAGTTCCCATTTGATATAATTCAATGCATCCAGCAATTTCATGCCCGGCTTATTCAGCGGCACCTCATAGCTCTGCATGAATGGCTTGTCGCTTTTCTCCGGGTCATAGCGAAACACGGAGAGTCGAATTATTTCAGACATCCATCAGCCTCCGCATCAGTATACCCGTTTTTTGGGCGGAAACGCATCAACCGTCATCGGCTGCATACGTACCGGCTTGTAGTCCAGTTTCACCCGACCATCCAGAATACTGCCCAAAGTATGTTTCAGCCAGTCATGGTCATCCCGCTCCGGGAAATCATCGCGCGCATGGGCACCGCGCGATTCGGTTCGCGCCAGAGCACCGGCAGCCGTCACACGCGCCAATGACATCAGATTCTCCAGCTCCATGGCCTCAATAAGTTCAGTATTAAACAACCGGGCGCCATCGCTGATGCCGGCATCCGGAAGACTCGCCGCCAGTTGCTCCAACCGTTGCACGCCTTCGGCCATCACCTCATGTGTGCGATACACGCTGAAATGTTCCTGCATGATGGTTTGCATCTGCAAGCGTAGCTCGGCAATACCGCCCTGTTGTCGACGGCCACGATCCAGCCAGTGTTCCACACGCGCCACACCACCCTGCCAGCCATCCTTGTGCAATGGAGGGTGATAGCGATGCTGCTTCAGCCGCTTCATGACCTGATTGCCGCAAGCACGCCCAAACACGATAATCTCCAGCAATGAATTGCCACCCAGCCGATTGGCGCCATGCACCGACACACAGGCCGCCTCACCAATAGCATACAGACCCGGAAACACCATTTCATGCCCATCGGAGCCGGGATATACAACTTCCCCGAAACGATTGGTGGGAATGCCTCCCATTGTATAATGCGCTGTCGGCTGCACCGGAATCGGTTCCTTCGTGCAATCCACATCGGCAAAGCGCAATGCCAGCTCATGAATATTGGGCAATTTGGAAAGAATCAGATCCTTACCCAGATGATCCAGCTTTAATAACACATAGTCCTTGTCCGGCCCGCAGCCACGCCCTTCGCGAATTTCCTGCGCAATAGCGCGCGAGACGACATCACGACTGGCCAGGTCTTTGGCCGTCGGCGCATAACGCTCCATGAACCGCTCACCTTCTGCATTGATCAGATAGCCGCCCTCGCCGCGTACACCTTCGGTAATCAGCGGACCAACATTGGCAATGCCGGTTGGATGAAACTGGAAAAACTCCATATCTTCTACCGGCAGTCCTGCAGCCAGCGCCAGCGCACCACCATCGCCGGTGCAGATATGTGCATTCGTTGTCACCCTGAAAATACGTCCGGCTCCACCGGTTGCCAAAATCACTGCCTTGGCCTGAAACAGATGATATTCGCCCCGGGCGATATCCCAGGCCATGACACCCTGACAACCGTCATTATCGGTGATCAAGTCCAGTGCAAAAAATTCCTGATAGAAATGCGTGCCCGCTCTTAAATTCTGCTGATACATCGAATGCAGAATTGCATGTCCGGTTCGGTCGGCAGCCGCGCAGGTACGCGCCGCCTGGCCGCCTTTGCCGAATTCGCGCGATTGCCCGCCAAATGGCCGCTGATAGATGCGGCCATTGTCCAGTCTGGAAAATGGTACGCCCTGATGTTCCAGTTCACGCACCAGCAAGGGAGCTGCCCGGCACATGTATTCGATGGCATCCTGATCGCCCAAGTAATCCGAGCCTTTTACCGTATCATACATATGCCAGTGCCAATGATCGGAATCAACATTACCCAGGGATGCATTGATACCGCCCTGAGCTGCCACAGTATGCGAGCGCGTCGGCAATACTTTCGTAATCATCGCCACACGATGTCCGGCATCAGCCAGCTGCAGGGCACAACGCATACCCGCACCGCCGGAACCGATAATCACCACATCATGAAAATGATGTTCCACCCTGTCTGTCGATAGATATGCCATTATGCCATGCTCCTCATCAGCCGCCCCAGGCCCAGATAATGGCCAGCCACCAGATACCGAAACCGGACATGACGATAAGCATGCTGCCAATCAGCGTCACGCGCCAGCCGATATGCGGAACATAATCCTCAAAAATCACTTTCAGGCCCATATAGGCATGCACAATCAGCGCCAGGATCAGCAGTGTATGCAACAGGCGTGACAGCAAATGGTCGAGGATATCCAGCAAGCCGAACTGATCGACACTGCCACTGTAAACGGCAACAATGAGAAAAAACGGCAATGGCAACAGCAATGCCAGCACGACGGCGGAAAGGCGCTGCCAGTACCAGTCGCGAAAACCGCTGCGCGCTGCACCCTGATCCTTGCGAATCTTCACAACAACACCGCCAGAATGCAGGCAGCCAGCACAGCCACTGCCAATACGATTCGCGCAGATGCCCGCATCATTTCCCGGCTCTCCAGCCAGCCGGCATCCAGACACAGAAATCGCACGCCATTACAGAGATGGTAAATCAACGCCGTTCCCACCAGCCATAGCGACAGTTTGCCTGGTCCGGAATGCAGCCAGTCGTAAACACGGGTAAAGCTTTCAGGATTGCCGGTCATGCCATGCAGCAACCACAGATAAAGCGGCACGAACAGCACCAGCACCAAGCCACTGGCGCGATGCGCAAGACTGGCTATCATCGGTACGCGCCAGCGATAAACGGAAACCCTGGGTGACAACGGTCGCCGTGAAGATGGCATGTGATCATGCATTGCTTGATTCCTCTGCCTGAAAGTCTCGCCTGTGTTCTAGCATTTTGCCTGCCTGCTGTCCATGTCCCGACATCAGCAACCCTGACGTTCAATTTCCTGACGCAGACCACCGATACGGTTCGCCAGCTCACCGGCCAAATGCCAGCCTGCAAGCTCGCCCGCCTTGCCATGCAGTGCCACAGCGGCCGTGATTGCCCGAACAATAGCTTCGGCATTCTCGCCCTTGCGACAATGGATCAGTTGTGCAGCAATGACACCGGCCAGCACATCGCCACAGCCGGCCACGGCCATCTGTGGTGAACCAAACGGACACAGGAACACCTCACCCTGCGGAGATGCCACCAATGTTTCATTGCCCTTGAGCACAATCCAGCAGTCATAGCGTCCGGCCAGTGCCAGCACAGCCTGCCTGCGCTCAGTCTGCACATGTTCAACATCGCTCCCCAGCAAACGCGCCGCCTCGCCCGGATGCGGCGTCAACACCGTCAGCGCTTCGCGCCCTGCCACCAACTGTTGCAATTGCCGGTCATCGGCAAGCATATTCAGCGCATCTGCATCCAGAAGAAGCGGCACCGCCGTTGCCAGCAATTGCTGTAATGCATCACCCTGCGCCCTGCCCCAGCCCGGCCCGGCCACAATGGCATCGACACTGACCTCTGCCGACTGCCATGGTGCAGAAGCATGCGGGTGCACCATGATCTCCAGCGCATTCGCCGCAATCACCGGCCAGACCTGGTCCGGACAAACGATGCTGACAAGCCCGGCCCCTGCTGCAAACGCGCCCAGCCCCGCCAGACGAGGCGCACCCGTAAACCCTACCGAGCCACCAAATATCCATACATGTCCGTAATTCCCCTTGTGTGACATGCGCGGACGCGCTGGCCAGGCCTGCGACAACACGGACGCATCAATCAGGGAAGCACTACGCAGGCCATTTGGTGTTTGATTTGGTGTTTGCTGAAAGGAACGGCACAGAAACTCATCGCTGATACCGATATCCGCTGCCGGCAGCATATCGCCGGCATAATCCCGCCCTGCTCCCAGCCAGTGCCCCCATTTATGGGCCGCAATCGGCAGAGTGCAGTCAGCCTGCACGGCACAACCCATGACCGCGCCACTGTCGGCATGAATGCCACTGGCGATATCCACCGATAACACCAATCGGTCGGAGTCATTGATCAGGGCAACCGCCTCGGCAAAACGTCCTGTCACTGGCCTTGCCAGCCCTGTGCCGAAGATACAATCCACGACCATCATCGCGCGCAACAGCCAGCGCTTCAGTTCATCAACAGATGCATCCGCCACTCGCACCTTGACGCCGGCCTCTCTGGCTCGTTCCATCCAGCGATGCGCATCACCGCTAATATCCGCCAATGGTATAAGGCTGACCACGGTCACCGGCAACCTTCTGCGTCGCAGATAACAGGCTGCGGCATAGCCGTCACCACCGTTATTTCCCGGCCCGGCAACG
Source organism: uncultured Zetaproteobacteria bacterium (assembly GCA_964613235.1). Taxonomy (GTDB): domain Bacteria; phylum Pseudomonadota; class Zetaproteobacteria; order Mariprofundales; family Mariprofundaceae; genus J005. Next base: position 15,949 of record CAZTGM010000024.1, read on the forward strand.
ATCACTACCCGGCCAAAGTCCGGCATGCAATGCAGCGTAGCCTCGGCCACGGCCTGACCCGCGCGGTCCATCAGTTCAAACGACGGAATTTGCTGCATTGTCTGCTGGTCGGCCCATTGCATCTGGGCCGCCGAAAGAATGCGTATAGTCATATCCCCCTCCCCATCCGGTCCAGCCTGTGCCGATTATGCCAGCGATAATAACCTGTGCTGAGCAATAGCGCGCCCAGCGTGTCGGCCAGCCAGTCAAGCACATCCGGCATGCGTCCCGGCACAAACGACTGGTGCCATTCATCGCTCAGGCCATACAACATGCAGAAAACAACCGCTGAAACCGCGACAAACATGGCCGGCTGCGCCATGCGCGCCTGAGCCAGTGGCAAAAATGCGCGCCAGAACAACCAAGCCATGATGGTATAAGCCGTCATATGCACCAGCTTGTCCTGTCCTGTAAAACCGTCCATGCCTGGCAGGGTTGACTGCGCCGAAAGTACATAAATGACCACGCACCAGCCGACCAGCAAGGCCATAAACCATCGCGCCTGCATGTTTTCACTCATCCGGCACCTCCTCATCCACCAACCTGAAGCCAACCAGAATATGCTTCAGCGTCCGTGACCTGCCATGGCGCGCCGCAGGCCGACAGACGCCACCATGATCATCCCAGCTGCCGCCTTTCACGGTCATACGACCATCCGACCAGGGTGTCCGAGTCCATTCAAACACATTGCCCGCACCATCGAGTACACCATACGGACTGGCACCTGCAGCATAATGGCCGACGGGTGTTGTAGCAAAAGGCCCCTGATCGATATTGTTCAGGCGGGCAGGATCATAATCATCGCCCCAGGGAAAAAGACGCCCGTCGCTACCACGCATGGCTTTTTCCCATTCTTCTTCCGTGGGCAGACGCAAGACACGATGCATACGTTTTGACAGCCAGGCCGAATAGGCCTGTGCATCATCATAGGAAACCAGCACCACCGGATGCTGCTCCAAACCCTGCGGCACCTTGCCGTCATGCCACAGGTATGACGGCACACGTGCATAGGAATGCACCAGAGCATAGCCCTGCCAGGTTTTGGCATCGACAAAAGGAGCGGTATGTCCCGTGGCCTGCACAAAGGCGGCATATTCGGCCTGCGTTACCGGCGTTTTCATGATGCGGAATACCGGCAGATCAACCTTTCGCTGCGGTTTCTCTCTCTCAAACCAGCCTGCTTTGCGCACGCCGTCATGCCCATAGCCCTGTGCGCTAATGTGATATGCTTTCTCAATCTGGGCTTCACGGCTACCCATGAGGAACGGACCGGCAGGAATCGTTACCCATTCCGCAGCCATCAACGGGAACGGCAACAAACATAACAAGACGAAGCAGCAACGCAGCATGATGCAAACGTGCGCCCTTTCACCCCGGCATGTCAAGCGAAGGGACTTTTCGGTAAGGGTAATATCCCCCGGATCAGTGCATAAACAGACGCCGATCAGTCACCTTGAGATTCGGCCACAGCAAATGCAACGGCGATACCATCGTCATCGGACAATGAGACATGCACGCATGCAATGTCCGCTCGGCGTGCGGCTGCCAGCGCACCGGCATGCAACACGATTTCAGGCTTGCCGGAGGGTTGATGAATCGTTTCGATATGATGTGGCGCAACACCTTGATGAAAACCGGTTCCCAGTGCCTTGGCAACGGCCTCCTTGGCCGCAAAGAGCATGGCGAAACGACGCGCGGGATTTCCCTTGGCCAAAGCCTGTGCAATCTCGTCTTCGCCGTACACCCGCCGCATGAAGCGTTCGCCGAAACGTTCCAAGCTGGCCTCGACCCGCGCAATGCGGATACGATCCACACCAATGCCAACAATGGCCATCAGCGCTGCATCGCCGCCTTGAAATCCGCCACAGCGGCTTTCAGCCCCTTGAATACGGCATCGGCAACAATGGCATGACCGATATTCAGACCCTCGACCTGCGCAATTGCGGCAATGGCCGGCGTATTGTCCACCGTCAGACCATGGCCGGCATGTACGATCAGGCCCAGTTCCGCAGCCAGCCGGGCTGCCTGACGAATCCGTTCCAGTTCCGCCTGCTGCGCCGTTCCTGACAGATTGGCGTAATGACCGGTATGCAATTCAACCACCGGCGCACCGATCGCCTGCGAAGCGCGCACCTGCGCCTCCTCCGGATCGATAAACATCGATACGCGACTGCCGGTAGCAGCCAGTTTTTCCACAATACTGGCCAGACGAACCTGATGCGTCACCACATCCAGTCCACCTTCCGTGGTCAGCTCTTCCCGCTTCTCCGGCACCAGGCAACAGGCCTGTGGTTGCAGCCGGCAGGCAATTGCCACCATTTCATTGGTGGCCGCCATTTCCATATTCAAGTGCAACAGCCCCTGATCGGCCAGTGCTGCCAGCCTTTGCATATCACTATCCTGAATATGACGGCGATCCTCCCGCAAATGTGCGGTAATGCCATCCGCTCCAGCCTCAAGACACAACATCGCCGCATCCACCGGATCGGGATAACGTGTCAGCCGCGCCTGCCGCAATGTGGCAATGTGATCAATATTGACGCCCAAATGCATGATAAACTCCTTACTGATAACAGCCGGAAAGCCGGATATGATGCTGCTGCAATACGCCGGAAATCATGTGCTTCCACAGCGCATGCTCTGCCGGCCGCATGCGCACAGGCTGCTGATGCAACACATCCCGCATGCGCGCGCAGAATGCCACACTGATCTCGTGTCCGCCGCCGCAATGATGACATATCAGTCTGCCCGCATGCCAGTACATGCTGCGCTGCGCTGCCACAGGCGCATTGCATTTCCAGCATTCATCCATATTGCCGACCCAGCCGCACAATTGCAGCAGGTGCCAGACCGCCGCATGCAGACTCTCGGGTATATGACCTGTGGCCAGACGTTGCAGTACCATGGCAACCTCCTCATAGCCATGCGGATCGCCCTCGCGATACAGGCCGGCGGCCACGGCCAGCAACTCCAGCCCTTCGAGCATGCGCGTTTCCGGCAACAATGCCTGCCCCCGACTGGATTCCAGCAAGATACCCATACCCGTGCGCCCGGGGCGCCAGCGCAGCTGCAACTGATACAATGGCGCCAATGTGGCACGGAACGGACTTTTCTGGCTGCGCGCGCCGCGCACCATGAGTGCCATGCGACCGTGTGATGCAGTCATGAAATGACAGATCAACGATGTATCACCATAGGCAATGCGCCGCAGCAGTAAGGCCTCGCTGCGGCATTCAGCCATGCAGACCCAGATCCATCAGCTTGCCGGGATGATTGAACCAGTCCGGATCGACCTTGATCCACAGATTCAGACGTACGCGGCAACCCAGCAGGGTTTCCAGTCCCACCCGTGCTCTGGAACCGACCAGCTTCAGGCGCTCGCCGCCCTTGCCGATCAGCATCGGTTTGTGCCGTTCACTGCCGACCAGGATGACGGCATCGATTTCCACGCCCCAGTCCTGTTCGCGAAAGGCTTCGACATCCACAGCCGTCTGAAACGGGATTTCCTGATGCATGGCCAAAAACACCTGCTCGCGCACATACTCAGCCGCCAGTTGCCGCTGACTCTGATCGGTAAACCAGTCCGCATCATACATAGCCTCGCCTTCCGGCAGCCATTTCGTCAGCTCGTCGAGCAGAATGTCGGTTTTTGTGCCCTTGCGGGCGGATAACGGAATATAGGCCACGGCATGCGGATCAAGTTCCTGCAATTGCTGCAAGCGGGGCAACAAGCGTTCGCGTGGAATCGCATCGACCTTGTTCAACACATGAATACGTGGCTGCGACAGACTGCCATCGGCAAAGCGTTCGATAAGCATGCGTGTGCCACGATCCAGAGGCTTGGTCACATCCTGCATGATAACCAGCACGTCGGCCTCTTCGGCCGCGGCAAAGGCCACGCGCACCATATTCCGGTTCAGCTGCTGGCGCCCCTTGTGAATACCCGGCGTATCCACAAACACGACCTGTCGCTGCTCATCGGTATAGATACCCAGAATGCGATGGCGCGTGGTCTGTGGCTTGGGTGTCACAATGGCCACCTTGGCACCAATCAGATGATTCATCAGCGTGGACTTTCCGACATTGGGACGCCCCAGCAGAGCCACCTTGCCACAGCGATAGGGTGTTGTGTTCTCGCTCATGCCTGCAATGCCTCCCAGGCATGCTGTGATGCCTCAAATTCCGCGCTTTTTTTTCTGCTGCCGTAACCGGTGCCCATAACCTTGCCACGCACCAGGCACTGTGCCTTAAAACGCGGCACATGCTCTGCCCCCAGATCTTCCACCTGGTATTCGGGCACACCCCAGCCCTTACCCTGGGTCAGTTCCTGCAGGCGTGTTTTCGCATCCTGCACCTGATCCGGGCGCAAGGCATCCAGCAACGGCTGCCATGCTCTGAGCACCACATGCTCTGCCGCCTGCCAGCCACCATCCTGATGAACGGCACCAATCACCGCTTCCACAGCATTGGCAAGAATAGAGGTTGCACGAATCGTATTGCCCTTGCGTTCACCCTCACCAACACGCAAACAGGCATCGATATTCCAGTCATGTGCCACAGCCAGCAAGCCTTCGCGCCGAACAAGATGCGCGCGCATACGTGATAACGCGCCTTCATTCTGGTCGGGGAACCGCTGGTAAAGATATGCGGCAATAACAGCACCCAGTACGGCATCACCCAGAAACTCCAGCCGTTCCATATGTACTTCAGCAGCCGAACGATGTGTTAACGCCAGGCGCAATACGGCGGAATCAGAAAAGCGATAATCAATGATTGCCTGCAGTGTCAGCAGGGCAGGTGCATCAAGGCGTTTCGGCATGTGGCGAAAATTCGAAATCGAGGCGGGCAAGATGTCGCCATCGATCCATTGTTCCAAGCCGTTTGACGTCATAATTGCCCTGCCAGTCCCGCGTGTTCTCCACCGGCCCCAGTGGCCATATCGTCACATCATAGATCGTCGAAATACTGACACGCGAACCATCCGCCCGAATTTCCAGGTTGGAATAAAAGCTTTGCGGCAAATCATCCGGCTCAACATATTTTGCGTCCAGCAGCTTGGGTAAACGCAGGCGAATCTCCTCGCCCGTCGACATGGCCATGGTATGACTGATCGTTTCAAAAACTTCTTCCACCTTCCATTTGGTGCTGTAAACAGGTACCAGCAACCACGCATACCATAACGGGACAACGATCAGGAACAGTACCGTAAGCAATTTGATCGTCGAAAACCCTTCATCCCTGTGCTGCATATCCATCTCCTTCCTGCTGCCGATGGCCAGTCTAGTGAATCGTGTGCCCCAGTCGATCCCAGCGCACCTCACCCTTGGCATGATCCCAGGACCACCAGACAATGGCCGCGCGCCCAACCAGATAGGATTGCGGCACGAAGCCCCAGAAACGCGAATCTCGGGAGTTGTTGCGGTTATCACCGAGCACAAAGTAATGTCCTTCCGGGACTTCCCACTCACCATCGCGAATCGAGAAATCCTTGCGCAATACATCATGCTCCACGCCTTTCAGGTCCTCGGAAAACAGACCGGAGACATCGACCGAGCCATCACCGAGAAAATAGGCGCGCGTACCCTTTTTTTGCAATGGCATCTCCTCGCCATTGATATACAGGCGATTATCCCGATATGTGATCTTGTCGCCAGGCAGACCAATAATGCGCTTGATGTAATCCTTGCTCTCATCTTCCGGATAAACAAAGACGGCCACATCGCCTCGTTTGGCTTCGGTGGAGAACAACTGGGTATGGGTGAAAGGGATACGCAGACCATAAGGATAACGCAGCACAAACAGATAATCGCCCACTTCCAGCGTAGGCACCATGCTCGACGACGGAATCTTGAACGGCGCGACAATAAAGCTGCGAATCACAATCGCCAATACGGCAATAATCAGCAGGCTTTCCAGCCATTCGCGCCAGACCGGTTTTGTATGTTTCACTTTCCTTCCCCCAGCTTGAGCACGGCCAGAAATGCCTCCTGCGGCACTTCAACGCTTCCGATGGCCTTCATGCGTTTCTTGCCCGCCTTCTGCTTCTCCAGCAATTTACGCTTACGCGTGATATCGCCGCCATAACACTTGGCTGTTACATTCTTGCGCACAGCCTTGACCGTTTCGCGAGCCAAGATACGTCCGCCAATCGCAGCCTGCAAGGGTACATCAAACTGCTGGCGCGGAATCAGTTCGCGCAGTTTTTTCACCAGATCCCGTCCGCGACTCTCAGCGATGGAACGATGCACGATCAGCGACAGGGCATCCACCGACTCGCCGTGCACCAGCACATCCAGCTTGACCACATCCTCTTCGCGAAAATCAGCCAGTTCGTAATCCATCGAAGCATAACCACGGGAAAGCGATTTCAGACGATCGTAAAAATCGATAACCATTTCCGCCAGCGGCAGATTATAACTGAGCATAACCCGGCCCTGGCCGATAAATGTCATCGCAGTCTGCTGCCCGCGTCGTTCCTGACACAGCTTCATCATCGCACCGACATATTCTTCCGGTGCAAAAATATTGGCCTGCACCGTCGGCTCCTCAATGCGCTCGATTTCCTGCGGATCCGGGAATTCACTCGGATTGGAAATCTCCCTCATCGTACCATTCGTCAGATATACGCGATAAACCACGCTCGGCGCCGTGGAAATCAGATCCAGGCCGAATTCACGTTCCAGCCGTTCCTGCACGATTTCCATATGCAACATACCGAGAAAACCGCAACGAAAGCCCAGCCCCAGAGCCGAAGAGCTTTCCGGCTCGAAAGAAAACGCCGGATCATTGAGGTTCAGTTTCTCCAGCGAATCACGCAACTCGGCATAATCACCCGAATCTACCGGATACAGCCCGGAAAACACCATTGGTTTCGGTTCGCGAAAACCGGGCAATGCTTCGGCAGCCGGCTTGCGATCCAGCGTTACCGTATCACCCACGCGCAAGGCCGCCAGTTCCTTGATACCGGCTACCATAAACCCCACGCTGCCCGAAGCCAGGTGCGGCGCGGATACTGGTGCCGGCATGAATACGCCGACATCCTGCACTTCATAGGCTGCGCCCGTGGACATCAGGCGAATTTTATCACCCTTATTCAGCACGCCCTCAAACACGCGCACCAGTGCCACCGCCCCCACATACGGATCGAACCACGAATCCACCAGCAAAGCGCGTAACGGCTGATGATCCTGATCCTTCGGCGGCGGCACGCGAGCCACGATGGCTTCCAGCACATCTTTTACGCCAACGCCGGTTTTGGCGGAAACGGCAATCGCATCACTGGCATCCAGGCCGATGACTTCCTCGATCTGACGTTTGGCTTCCTCAACATCAGCACTGGGCAGGTCAATCTTGTTAATCACCGGAATAATTTCCAGGTCGTTTTCCAGCGCCAGATACACATTGGCCAACGTTTGCGCTTCCACGCCCTGCGTGGCATCGACGATGAGCAATGCACCTTCGCAGGCCTGCAATGAACGCGATACCTCATAGGTGAAATCAACATGGCCTGGCGTATCAATCAGATTCAGTGTATAGGTTTGACCATCGGCGGCAGGATATTGCAGGCTGGCCGTCTGCGCCTTGATCGTAATGCCCCTCTCCTGCTCCAGGTCCATCGAATCAAGCACCTGCTTTTTCATTTCACGTTCAGAGAGGGCGCCGGTATCCTCGATCAGACGATCGGCCAGTGTCGATTTGCCATGATCAATATGGGCAATAATCGAGAAATTGCGAATATACTGTTTATTTGCGTTGGAATGACTCATCGGCGCGGCAGTGTACCGATGCCGCTGCCATCAGGCTACTGCACATTAAACTATGGGCGACTTGCGTCGCCCATACAATCAGCCGTTATACCAGACTTCGACTGGCAAGATAATCGAGCAGCAGGCGCACGCCGGCGCCAGTCGCACCGGGTACGGAAAGATCCGTTCCCTGCATATTCCAGGCCGTTCCGGCTATATCCAGATGCGCCCAGGGAATATCTTCAACGAAGCGGGAGAGAAAACACGCCGCCGTAATCGTACCCGCCTCACGACCACCGATATTCTTGATATCGGCAATCTTGCTCTTGATCTGCTCCTGATATTCCTCATACATCGGCAACTGCCAGACGCGATCATGCGTGTTCTCCGCCGACTTCTGCAAACCGCGAATCACTTTCTCACCGGTACCCAGCAGGCCGGATGCCTGCGAGCCCAGCGCAATCACACAGGCACCGGTCAGCGTAGCAAAATCGATAATTTCCGCCGGCTTCTGCTCGGCTGCATAGGCCAGGGCATCAGCCAGAATAATGCGTCCTTCCGCATCGGTGTTCAGCACTTCAATAGTCAGACCCTTATACGTTTTCACGATATCGCCCGGCTTGTAGGCCGCTGCACCCAGCAGGTTTTCTGTCGAAACAATCACGCCCAACAGATTGACCGGCAGGTCAAGTTCTGTCACAGCCCTGAAAATTCCCAGCACCGCAGCCGCTCCGCACATATCGAACTTCATCTCATCCATTTGCGCCGGCGGCTTGATGGAAATGCCGCCCGCATCAAATGTCAGCCCCTTGCCAACCAGTGCAACGGGAGCTTCGTTCCTGTTGCCGCCCTGATATTCCAGCACGATGAAACGAGGTTCCTTCGCCGATCCCTGATTCACAGCAAGCAAGGCCGTAAAGCCGGCTTTTTCAATCGCCGCCTTGTCCATAACCGTAACCTTCAGCTTTTCATGCTCCAATGCCGCCGCCTGCTCTCCCAGATATGCCGGTGTGCATACATTGCCAGGCTCGTTGGCCAGGTCGCGAGCGAAATTGGTGCCAATACTGATAGCCCGCGCTTTCGCCACCGCGGCTTCCGCTGCGGTCAGGTCTCGGCGCGATGCGATCATCAGCGTCACCGAACGCAGACCACGCTTCTGCTCTTCCTTTTTCGTCTGATACTTGTCGAACGTATATAATCCCAGCCAGATTCCTTCGGCCACAGCCTGTATCCGTTCATCCAGAGTGCTGCCGCGCACGGGCAACTCCGTCAGATACATCGACACATCGCGTGCACCACCCTTTTGCAACTTGCGCGCCGTTTTAGCCGCCAGTCTGCGCAGGCTCTGCAATGTCAGTTTTTTATCATCGCCAGCACCAGCAAATACCACACGCTGCGTAAACGTACCCTGCACATCATACAACGTACCGAACTGGCCGAATTCGCCCAGATGATCGAATTTACGCAGATAGGGTTTAATGGCCGCCGTTGCATCCTGCAATGCCTTACCTGCATCGGTCAGCTTGCGTCCCTGCAACAGTGGCAAAACCACCGCATCATCACGCTGTTTGGCTGCCGCACCGGCCTTGACGGAAATGCTAATCATCATCTGTCCCCTGTATTCCACAAAATATAGTTTTCGATCGAGTCCATCCCAGAACAGGAAAAACCAAAACATAGCGCATTCAGCGTATGCATAGAAGAGCGGAATATCATACTCCCATTTCCACTCATGTCTCCCCCACAGTCAGTCAACCGATCAGCAATCCA
>CAZTGM010000025.1:0-25497 GCA_964613235.1 uncultured Zetaproteobacteria bacterium
CGTGAAGGAGTCTACCTTTTTTGAATTATATAATTAGAGGATTGCAGGATCTAGGTTCTACTTATCAATGCAACTATTTTTCGGGAGGATTACCGCGGCACCAGTGCCGGTGCGATTACGGCCTGCCTGCTGGCCGCCGGCTATAGCGCGGATGAACTGGTCACAGTGCTGACCAAGGAAATGGATTTCGAGGCCTTTATGGATGAAGGCATGGTCGACAAGATTCCGCTGCTGGGCAAGATGTTTTCGGCATTGTTCGAAAAAGGCATTTATGAAGGCGACTATTTCGAGCAATGGATGCAGAAAAAAATGGAGCAGAAGGGCAAAATCACATTTGCCGATTTTAAAAAGAGTGATGGTGACTATCGTCTGAAGCTGATCGCTTCCGATGTCACCCGGCGTAAAATGCTGATCTTGCCGGATGATTTGCCGGAAGGACTAAGGGATACATTTTCCGTAGCGCATGCGGTGCGCATGAGCATGAGTATTCCGTATTTCTTCGAGCCGGTCGTGCAGCGTTTTCCCGATGCCGATGGCGTGATGCGGAAATCATTCATTGTCGATGGCGGCATGCTGTCCAATTATCCGGTATGGCTGTTCGATGCACCCAGCGTGCATCAGGCCCGCTGGCCGACATTCGGCTTCAAGCTGGTCGAACCGACATCCGGCGAACCTTCGCCGAGCAACTGGCCGCATGAATATGCATTGTCGCTGATCACGACGATGATGGAGGCGCATGACAAGGCTTTCATCGATGTGACCAACTTCAAACGCACAATCGGTATTCCGACAATGGGTATCCAGACTACGCAATTCGATATTTCCGATGCCGGCAAGAATCTGCTGATCCGTGCCGGACAGGAAGCGGCTATTGCCTTTTTCAAGGCCGGGAATCATGGATAATAAATGTGTGAAATCCGAGCATGTTCGCGGTAGCGTGCGCGGTCTATGTTCACCGGAATCATTCAGGATGTCGGCCGCATTGTTGAAATCATCAATGAGCCGGAGCAGGCACATATGCATTTTGCCACGGCACTGGATATGCAGCGCTGGCAGTTGGGCGATTCGGTTGCCGTCAACGGCTGTTGCCTGACCATTACCGGTTTCCCCGCAGCCAACAGGTTTTCCGCCACGCTTTCATCGGAAACGCTGTCTCTGACCTGCTTCTCCGCCGCCGCCATTGGCGATGCGGTGAATCTGGAGCCGGCATTATGTGTGGGCGATGCGCTGGGTGGGCACTGGGTCACCGGCCATATTGACGATCGGGCGAAAGTGACGGCTATCGAGCCTGTTGGCGAACATGTGCAAATGACATTCACGGTACCCGGGGCACTGGCGCCCTATATCGTGCGCAAGGGTTCGGTAGCGCTGCATGGCGTCAGCCTGACGGTCAATAGCGTGGAGGGTTGTAGCTTTTCCGTGAACCTGATCCCGCATACGCTGGCACATACGAATCTGGGCAGCTTGCAGTCCGGTGACCTGGTCAATATCGAAACTGATCTGATCGGACGCTATGTCGAACGAATGATGCAATACAGGAGTATCGATGGAACTGGCAACGTGTGAAGAACTGATCGAGGAGTTGCGCGCGGGCCGCATGATCATTCTCGCGGATGACGAGGATCGTGAAAACGAGGGTGATCTGGTCATGGCCGCCGAATGGGTGACGCCCGAAGCCATCAATTTCATGGCCACGCATGGTCGCGGACTGATCTGTCTGGCACTGACACAGGAGCAGACCGATCGCCTTGAATTGCCGCTGATGGTGTCCAATACCAATGCCAAGTTCAAAACCAATTTCACGGTATCCATCGAAGCGGCCGAAGGCGTGACTACGGGCATTTCCGCGTTTGACCGGGCGCATACGATTCGTACGGCCATCGACCCGAAAGCGACCGCTGCCTCATTGCACACACCGGGCCACGTGTTTCCGCTGGTTGGCAAGGAAGGTGGGCTGCTGGTGCGTGCCGGCCATACCGAAGCCAGTATTGACCTGGCACGCATGGCTGGATTGAACCCTTCCGGCGTCATATGCGAAATTATGAATGAAGATGGTTCGATGGCACGTATGCCGGAATTGAAGGCGTTTGCCAAAAAACATAACCTGAAAATCGGTTGCATTGCTGATGTGATCCGGCACCGGCTCAAGCACGATTCGCTGGTCAAACGGGAAGTGGAAGTACGCATGCCGACGGAGTTCGGTGAATTCCGCATGATCGGTTACAGCAATGAAGTGGACAAGGCGGAACATGTGGCGCTGGTTATGGGCGATCCGACTCCGGAAACACCCATGTTGGTGCGCGTGCATTCGGAATGTTTGACCGGCGATGTTTTTGCTTCACGGCGCTGCGATTGCGGTTCTCAGTTGCATGCGGCCATGCGTCAGGTGGCCGAAGCGGGCGAAGGTGTAATTCTCTATCTGCGCCAGGAAGGGCGTGGCATTGGCCTGTTCAACAAGCTGAAGGCCTATGAGTTGCAGGATGCCGGCCATGACACTGTGGAAGCCAATAAAAAACTTGGTTTCAAGGCGGATTTGCGGGATTATGGTATCGGTGCGCAGATTCTGCGCGATCTGGGCCTGCGCAAGCTGAAATTACTGACCAATAACCCGAAGAAAATCATTGCCCTGGATGGTTACGGTCTGGAAGTTGTTGAACGCGTGCAGTTGCAGGTTCGTGCCCATGAAGAGAATATCCGTTATCTGACGACCAAGCGGGATAAAATGGGACATTTACTGAATATGGAAGAGGATCAGTCATGAGTCTTGATGCACCACATTTAAATGGCTCAGTGGATGCCTCAGGGCTGCGTATCGGTATCGTTGTCAGTCGTTTTAACGAAGGTATCACACAGGCTCTGCTGGATGGCGCTGTGCGTGCGCTTAAGGAGCATGGTAGTTGCGATGAAGATATCCGCGTTGTCTGGGTGCCCGGCGCTTTCGAAATCGGCACTGTTGCTGCAGCCATGGCCAAATCCGGGCGGTTTGATGCTGTGGTTTGTCTGGGCTGTGTGATTCGCGGCGATACGGCGCATTTCGACTATGTCTGTCAGGGTGCCATGGATGCCATTGGTGCCGTGGCGCAGCGTGGTGATATCGGCGTGGGTAACGGTGTGCTGACCGTGGATTCACTGGAGCAGGCGCAGCAACGCATCGGTGGCAGCCATGGCCATAAAGGTGAGGAAGCGGCACTGACAGCCGTTGAGGTGGTACGCCAATTGCAGGAACTGGAGCGCTGAATGGCCAATCGACATCAATCACGGGAATCGGCTCTGGAAACTTTGTATGCCTGGCATAATGCCGAACAGGATGACGCCATGCTGCCGGGACTGGTAGCAAGTCGCTTGCAACATGAAGAGCGGGAAGGGCAGGATCAGCAGTATTTCCGCGAGGCTGTTTACGGCGTGGTGGAGCAGGTGGAAAAAATCGACGAACTGATTGCCGGCGCCATCCGTGGCAGAAGCCTGCGATCCGTGGCACATATCGAGCATAATGTGATGCGTCTGGCCATCTGGGAAATGCAGAACCGGCTGGAGATTCCGTACCGGGTCATTATCAATGAAGCGCTGGAATTAACGCGCGCCTATGCCGGTGAGGCACCGCGCGGCTTTATCAATGCCGTACTGGATAATCTGGCACGCAAGCTGCGTCCGTCCGAGGTCAAGCCTCGCTAGTCGGGGAAACTTGCCGCTGATAGAGCGCATTCATGCGGCGGATAATCTGCGACAGTACATTCATACGTGACCGATCCAGATGCATTTTCAGGCGCGGCAGATGGGCCAGTGCAGGGTCATCCGATTTGGGCCAGTTGAAGACCTGTTCGATGCAACCTTCCCGAATAACATCGGAAAATTCGGCATTCAGTCGGCGTAATGATTCATCCGTCAGCGGATGATACAGGCGCAGCAGGGTGGCGTGTCCGACATAGCGGAAGCTGTGATAATTGATATAGAAATCCCGAATATAAGCCACAGCGGCATCAATGCTATTGGTGTGAAAAACCAGATTGCCATCATCCGGGCTGATCAGATGGTCATGGGTCAGGCGACGCATCCAGGAACGGATAAACGGTCCCCAGAAGTCGTCACCGGGCGCATCAAGCATGATCACAGGAATGGGAGGATTGCGCCCGGTCTGAATCAGGGTCAGCGTTTCAAAGGTTTCATCCAGCGTGCCGAAGCCGCCGGGTGTAAGAACGACGGCATCGCTTTCCTTGAGGAAGAACAGCTTGCGTGTAAAGAAATACTGACAGTAAAAATGCCGGGGTGAGGCATCGACGCAGGGGTTGGGCTTTTGCTCCAACGGCAGATTGATATTGATGCCGAAGGAATAATCCCGACCGGCTCCTTCATTGGCCGCTTGCATCATGCCATGCCCACCACCGGTAATGATCATGAAACCGGCCTCGCGCAATGCGCGGGCGCAGGCTTTAACGTGCTTATAGCGTGCATCATTGGGAGGGATGCGGGCGGAGCCGAATACCGATACCTTGCGCGTATCCTTGTACGGCTTGAAAACATCCAGGCCGGTGCGTATTTCCTGCAACACCTTGCTGAGCATTTTCATGTCTGCTTCTGCATGATCGCTGGCAACCAGACGCAAGGCCTCGATAATAATCAGGCGTTTGTAGAGCGAGTCTCCGGCAAGGTCTTCCAGTAAATGTCTGGCATCATCCCGCAGGCGTTCCGGCAATGCTTCGAGCAGATGTGGCGTTCCGGGTGGCGGGCTAGTCATGTGGTGCTTCGATAATGATATCGATGCGTCGATTCATTTCCCGGCCTTTTTCGAATTCATTGGAAGCAATCGGGCGCACTTCACCATAGCCCAGCGACCGTAGCCTGGCGCCATCAACGCTCTGTTTGATGAGAAAATCGCGTACGGCTTCGGCCCGTTTGAGTGACAATTGCTGGTTCATTTTCACATCACCACGATTGTCGGTATGCCCTTCGATACGCACCTGACGGTCCGCATAAATATCCAGTGCTTCTTTGACACGCTTTAGCAAGTTATTGTATTTGCTATTGATTCTACTTGAACCCGAGGCAAACTTCAGACTGCTTAAACGCATCAGCACCGAGCCGTCGAGGTTGGCCAGGATTTCGGCTTCACTGCTCTTGAACAGTTTATGCAGGCGTTCCTGACGCCGCTTCTCAAACGTTTCCCGTTCCAGTTTGGCGCGAAAGGCATCTTTCATGCTGGCCAGTTGTTCACTGCTGCTGGCCAGTAGCTCTTCTCGTAATGCCTGCAGTTCCTGCTGATGTTGCTGATTCAGTGCCTGCAGTTCCTGCTGGCGCTTGATGCGTTCCTGCTCCAGCTGGCGCTTCAGATCAACGACGCCGTCGAGTACTTCCTTGGCACTGATATCGGCCAAGGGATCGCGTGTATCGACCGGCAGGCCGATGGTTTTGGCCAGATGCAGGCGGAATTCGCGCTGTTCATCAAATACACTCTCGAAGCTGGCCTGATCACGCCGTAACCGACGTACTTTTTTTGCCAGTTGCATGGCTTTTTCTGCCAGTCGATAGGCGTCTGCCGGTCGGGAGGGCAGGGGGCGCTGTTTGCGACTATCCATGAAATCGTAAATATCCTGCAACTTTTTCCTGGCTGTGGCATAGGTGTGCAGAGCATAGCGTTTGGCACCTTCGGATGCGGCGCGGGAAAGCTTTCGCTTGGCCGTATCGGCCAGTTCGGGCAGCAGGTTTTCAATGGCGCGTGTATAATGCACGGCCGCTTCATCGGCCTCCCGTCTGCTGATGTTCAGCTCGCCCTGTTCCATATGCACAATGGTTTTTTGCAGTAGAGCATCTGCCTGCTGTTTGTGCTGTACGATAATATCATTGCGGTATTTGAGGTGATCGGGAAACAGTTCCAGCAATGGTTGCAGGTCATTGTGCAATTCCAGCAAGGACTGGTAGCGGGACTGGAAAGCTGCAGCTGTGTGTTTGGCTTCTTCAAACTTTTCGCGTGCCTGTCTTAACAGGATGTCCGCATCCTCTGCACTGGCATTTCTTGCCCCGGAAAGCCGCTGCAGGGCTTCCGCCGTGGTATTGGGGGCAAATCGATCTTGCTGGTGTTGCTGGAAACGCTGGATTTCCAGCGCTAGCTGATCCATATCCACTTCCCCTGCGCTGAGCAGGGCGGGCGCAAGGCATGCCAGCAACAGCAGCATGCGCATGGCATGATGCCTAAACAATTTGCAACATCCGTTCAAGTGACACTTTGGCCCAGCCTTTTTGCGCATCGGGTACCGATATCCGGTGATATCCTTCGCCTCGCGCAATAGCTTGCAGGGAAGCGCACAGGTGTTGTGGATCGGTACGGAACATCGTTGAGCACATGCAGATGGTGGGTGACAGGAACCAGATCGGTTTGTCGGCAAACTGCAGGCGCAGACGATTCACGAGGTTCAGTTCCGTAGCAATGGCAAATTTGCTACCTGTAGGTGCGGCTTTCACATACTGGATGATGGCTTCGGTTGAACCGACGAAATCGGCGGTTTCGCAAACTTCCCGAGAGCATTCGGGATGCGCGATAATCTGAATGTCCGCATGATTGCGACGCATGGTTTCGGCATGTTCGGCTTTAAACAGTTGATGCACGGAGCAAAAACCCTTCCACAATATCAGTCTGGCCTGCTCGATGGTCTCCGGGGTATTGCCGCCCAGGGGTTGGAAGGGATCCCAGATGATCATGTCCGTTTCGGGGATGCCCATGCGCAGCGCTGTATTTTCCCCCAGATGCTGGTCGGGAAAGAAAAGGATTTTCTCGCGTTGCCGCCAGCTCCACTCCATCACCTTCTGCGCATTGGAGGAGGTACAAACGATGCCGCCATGTTCGCCACAGAATGCCTTTAGTGCTGCTGTGGAATTGATATAGGTCACCGGTGTGACGGATAGATCCGGGTCGATGATATCGGCCAGTTCCTGCCAGCAGCGCTGCACCTGGGCGTCATCGGCCATATCGGCCATTGAACAGCCTGCGGCAGGGTCGGGTAGGATTACGATCTGATCATCGGCAGTCAGGATGTCGGCCGTTTCAGCCATAAAATGAACACCGCAAAAAATAATGAACGGGGCACGTGTCGATGCGGCGGTCTGGGCCAACTTCAATGAATCACCTGCGGCATCGGCAAAAGCAAACACTTCCTCGCGTTGATAATGGTGACCGAGAATCAGCACGCGGTCGCCAAGCGATGCCTTCAGTTCGCGAATTTGTGCCAAAATATCCTGTTCGGTGGTGTCATAGAGTTGCTTTAGCAGCGTGTTGGTAGTCATGCCTGAAGTGTCCGCAGCCTTGGATTTGATGTCAACGTCGCACATGGATGCATGCGGCGCATCTGTTTTATATGGGGAATACGGGCTAGCATGGCGGCGAATTCTGTACAGAGGTGATCCTATGCCCGTTTATCGTTCCCGTACCACAACCCATGGCCGTAACATGGCCGGCGCTCGTTCACTATGGCGTGCAACCGGCATGAAAGACGATGATTTTGACAAGCCGATCATCGCCGTTGTCAATTCGTTTACCCAGTTTGTGCCTGGTCATGTGCATCTGAAAGATGTCGGCCAGATGGTCGCACGCGAAATCGAAGCTGCAGGTGGCGTGGCTAAGGAATTCAACACCATTGCCGTGGATGATGGCATTGCCATGGGGCATGGCGGCATGCTGTATTCTTTGCCCAGTCGCGAGATCATCGCCGACTCGGTGGAATATATGGTCAATGCGCATTGTGCTGATGCGATGATCTGTATCTCCAATTGCGACAAGATCACACCGGGCATGCTCATGGCGGCATTGCGGCTGAATATTCCCGCTGTATTTGTTTCCGGCGGCCCGATGGAGGCGGGCAAGGTCACGCTGCACAATCGCGAGAAGCACCTCGATCTCGTCGATGCCATGGTGATGGCGGCGGATCCGAACGAAACGGATGCGGATGTGATGGCGGTGGAACGCTCGGCCTGTCCGACCTGTGGCTCCTGCTCAGGCATGTTTACGGCCAATTCGATGAACTGTCTGGCCGAAGCACTGGGGCTGGCCTTACCCGGCAACGGTTCGTTGCTGGCCACCCATGCCGATCGTCGCGAACTGTTTCTGAAGGCGGCGCGTCTGATCGTGGATAATACCCGCGCATGGTATGAACAGGAGGATGCTTCGGTGCTTCCGCGTTCGGTGGCAACGTTTGAGGCCTTTGAAAATGCCATGGCGCTGGATATTGCGATGGGCGGTTCAACCAATACGGTACTGCACCTGCTGGCTTGTGCGCAGGAAGCCGAGGTTGATTTCACGATGCAGGATATCGATCGCCTGAGCCGCAAGATCCCGAACATCTGTAAAGTGGCGCCGGCCGTACAACACTATCATATGGAAGATGTACATCGCGCTGGTGGTGTCATCGGTATTCTTGCCGAACTGGATCGTGCAGGTCTGTTGCATACGCACGTGCCCACCGTGCATGCGGGTACACTGGCCAATGCAATTGCGGTATGGGATGTTATGAAGCCGGAAAACGAAGAGGCGCATCACCTGTTCCGTGCCGCCCCCGGCGGGATTCCGACTCAGGAGGCCTTTTCCCAGGCCGAACGCTGGAAAACGCTTGATGTCGATCGCGAAAATGGCTGCATTCGTGATGTCGAACATGCCTATTCGCAGGAAGGTGGCCTGGCCGTGCTCTACGGCAATATTGCCAAGCGCGGCTGTATTGTGAAAACGGCCGGCGTGGATGAATCCATCTGGCAGTTCACCGGGCGGGCACGGGTATACGAATCGCAGGAGGATGCCGTTTCGGCCATTCTCAACGATCGGATTGTGGCCGGAGATGTGGTTATTATTCGCTATGAAGGTCCGAAGGGCGGGCCGGGTATGCAGGAAATGCTTTATCCGACTTCGTATCTGAAATCGAAGGGCCTTGGCAAATCCTGTGCATTATTGACTGATGGTCGTTTTTCCGGTGGCACCTCCGGCCTGTCCATCGGCCATGCTTCGCCGGAAGCCGCGGAAGGTGGCGCCATTGGCCTGATCGAGGAGGGCGATACCATCGTCATCGATATTCCGGCGCGCAGCATTCAGCTGGATGTCAGTGATGAAGAATTGCGCCGGCGCAGGATCGCCATGGAGTCGCGAGGGGCAGATGCATGGAAACCGCTGGCTCGCGAGCGCAGCGTGTCCAAAGCCTTGCAGGCATATGCAGCATTGACGACATCCGCCGATCGTGGCGGCGTGCGAGACTTGGAGCAATTGCATTCAGGTGTCTGATTCACTCCAAAACTGATGGTGAACAGTGATGAACGGCCGTGGGATCAGGGCCGTTTTTGTTTCCGGACGCACTGCTTTATGGCATCCCCTTGAAATCGCAGACCGGCATATCTACATAGCCTTTGCGGGACAGAACCGCAAAGCTATTGTGAAGGAGGAAACACACGATGACACTGGTTCGTTGGTCACCATGGCAGGAACTGGAGGATATGCAGCGTTCGCTTACCCGTTTGCTGGACAGTGATGCTTCCGCCACATCGGAACGCGGATCGTGGTTGCCGGCTGTGGATGTGCGGGAAACGAAAGAGGCACTGATCATCCATGCCGAGTTACCTGGCATCGACAAGGATGATATTCATGTCGAAGTGCATGAAGGCCGCCTGACCCTGTCCGGTGAACGCAAATATGAAAAAGAAATCGATGAGGAAAATGTGCACCGGATTGAACGGGCCTATGGCAAGTTCTCGCGCAGTTTCAGCCTGCCTCGCGATGTAGATACCAATGCCGTTAATGCATCGATGAATAACGGTGTGCTGGAAATCTGCCTGCCGAAGAAAGAAACCGCCAAACCGAAATCGATTACGATTAAATAAGTGCGTATTCGTACCTGATAGGGGCCGCTGTTATGCGGCCCTTTTGCATGCTGGAAAGCATGAGCTGCATGCGTCACACTCCGGCCATGCTGGAAATGTCCCGTTTGTCATTATCGGTTGCGATGCAGGGGGCTTGGGTGCAGGCCGTTTCCGATGTGTCGTTGCAGCTTCGCCCTGGCCGCATTCTCGGCCTGGTAGGGGAGTCGGGTTGCGGCAAATCATTAACGGCACAGGCATTTCTGCGCCTGGGCGAATATCAGGGTGTGCGCCGCGATCGCGGTGACATTCTGTTGGATGGCGAGAGCCTGTTCGCCATGGACGCATCTCGCCTGCAGGCCATTCGCGGTGGGCGCATTGCGATGATTTTTCAGGAGCCGATGACAGCGCTGAATCCCGTGTTTTCCATCGGCAGTCAGTTGATGGAGGTGATTCGATTGCATCTGCCACTGGACAAGCGGCAGGCAAGAGAGCGGGCGTTGGAGTTACTGGCCGGTGTTGGTCTGGAAGATGGCGCATCCCTGCTCAAGGCTTATCCGGATGCCTTGTCCGGCGGCATGCGTCAGCGTGTACTCATTGCCATGGCCATGTCGGCTGATCCGGATTATATCCTGGCCGATGAGCCGACAACGGCACTGGATGTGTCTGTACAGACACGCATCGTTGCGCTGCTGCGTCAGCAACAACGTCAGCGGGAACTGGGCATGTTGCTGGTGACGCATGATTTCGGGCTGGTGGCCGAAATGTGCGATGATGTGGCGGTCATGTATGCCGGTCAGATTGTCGAAGCGGCTTCGGTAACGGATATCTTCGATCGACCGGCCCATCCGTATACGCGCGCACTGATGGCCTGTCGGCCGGAAGCCGTACCGTATGGCCAGGCTCTGGCTGTTATTCCCGGTCAGGTGCCGCCGCCGGGCCAATGGGGCGACGGCTGTCGTTTCGCACCTCGCTGTGCATTCGCCGATGCGCACTGCTCGCAGCAGGTGGCGCTTGGGTCCTGGCAGGAAGATCACCATTGCGCTCGCTGCGTGCATGCGGACAAGGTGGTGGCGGCATGAGTCATGTGCTGGAGTTACGACAGGTAGATAAAACCTTTCGTTCATCAGGTCTGTTAACCGCGGATACACGCATAAAACATGCGGTATGTCAGCTTTCGTTATCGCTGAAAGCCGGCGAAACACTGGCTATTGTCGGCGAATCGGGCAGCGGTAAATCGACGACGGCACGCATCGCCATGCGTCTGTTGGCAGCGGATCGCGGCGAAGTGTGGTGGCTGAGTGAGAATGTCTCGATGCTTGGCCAGCGTGCCCTGCGGGCCAGACGCCGGCATATCCAGATGGTGTTTCAGGATCCGTTCGCCAGCCTGAATCCACGCATGAAAATCTGGCAGACCGTGGCCGAAGGCCTGCGCGTGCATCAGCCTGGCCTGACACGCGCGCAATTGCGTCAGCGGGTGGCGGATGTGCTGGCACAGTGCGGTCTGGATGCGGCCATGATGGATCGTTATCCGCATCAGTTCTCCGGTGGTCAGCGTCAGCGTATCGGTATTGCACGCAGCCTGATTGTCGAACCCTCCATGCTGGTGCTTGATGAACCCGTATCGGCGCTGGATGTATCCGTGCAGGCGCAAATCCTGAATCTGCTGCACGATATTCAAAAGCAACATGATCTGGCCTATCTGTTTATTTCGCACGATTTATCTGTGGTGCAGCATGTCGCCGAGCGGGTGATGGTGATGTTTGCCGGCCGTGTGGTTGAGGAAGGCTTTGTGGATACGCTGTTCCATCATCCAGCTCATCCGTACACGCGAGCACTGGTCAATGCTCGACCGATTGTACATCCGGACCAGAGACAGGCACGAGCTGTACCTGAAGAGCGGGGGGAACAGCCGGCGGATGAGGGTTGCCCTTATCGCCTGCGTTGCCCGCGGGCAATTGCCGGTTGCGCTTCATTCGATGGCGTACTGCAAGGCGAAACGCATAAGGTGGCCTGTCTGAACCCTTTGACTTATGAGTGATTTTCAGGCGCAGGTTTTGCGCGATTTCGAGCATGGATTGAATGGTGAACTGGAAGGTTACTGCAGGCGTCAGGAACAGATTCACCTGGCACAGGAAATTGCCGAAACGATGAGCGATATGTCCGTGCTGTTGGCCGAGGCGGAAACGGGTACGGGTAAAACACTGGCCTATCTGGTGCCAGCACTGCGCTCGGACCAGCGTATTGTTATTTCTACACATACCAGGGCTTTGCAGGATCAGCTTGTGCATCGCGATCTGCCGGCTGTACAGCAGGCATTGGGTATTCGCCGGCGCGTATGCCTGTTGAAAGGCAGGACCAATTATCTGTGCCCGGCACGGCTGAACATGCACCTGGCGCAGGGCACGTTGGCTCTGTGGGAACAGAAGTCGTTATTGCAGGTGCAGCAGTGGTCGCAGAAAAGTCGTGATGGTGATCTCTCCGGGCTGTCTTTTGATCCATTTGCCAAAGGCATTGGCGCCATGGTGACGGCCACGGCTGAGCAGTGCAAAGGTTCGAAGTGCGGTGAATTCGAGCGTTGTCCGTTGATGCAGGCGCGACGCAAGGCGCAGGGCGCCGATATTGTCGTCACCAATCACAGTCTGTTGCTGGCCGATGCGGCGCTGAAATCCGGTGATTACGGCGAGGTGCTGCCGGAATTCGAGGTATATATACTCGATGAGGCACATGCCTTGCCGCAGCTGGCCTGCCAGCACTTCGGTATCCTGCTGACACAGAAACGTTTTATTCAATGGTTTAACGACATGCAGACCATACTCGATGAACTGGGCGACGAGGTGGAACTGAAGACACAGCTGTTGTCCCTGTTTGAATCCCTGCTGGCTGCCTATCGTCATAATGATTTGAAAGGTGTCAGGGAGCATTGGCGGGATGTTTTGCAATACGCGGAAACACGGGCCATGCGCAATGACGACCTGCAGCGCCTGTTTGAGCGGGCACAGCAGATCGATCAGGAACTGGCCATGGTGCTGCAGCCGGAAGCAGGCTTTGTCGGCTGGAGCGAAGGCGAAAATGAGCAGCGAAGGCATATCGTAGCTCCGGTAGAAACCGGGCCGGTACTCAATCGCTATTTATGGGACAAGCCGGCGGCATTCGTATTGTTATCGGCCACGTTGCGTGTTTCCGGTCGTTTCGGTTATACACGTCATCGCTTCGGTCTGGCGGAAGCGCGAGAGGCTTTTCATCCTTCGCCATTTGATTATGAACGCCAGTCGCTGATTTATTTGCCAAAACATCTTTCGGATACGCGCTCACCTGCCGGTATGGCCCGGCTGGCCGATGAAATGGAAGCGCTGATTCGTGCGGCACAGGGGCGTGCTTTTGTGCTCTTCACGGCCTGGGATACCTTGCGTCAGGTGGGGCAACAGCTGAAACAGCGACTGCCCTGGCATGTGTTGCTGCAGGGCGAGAGCGGTAGCCGGGATGCCATTCTGGAAACTTTTCGCTCCGATACGCATTCCGTGCTGTGCGGTACGCGCAGCTTCTGGGAGGGAGTGGACGTGCCTGGTGAGTCATTAAGCCTGGTCATCATTGATCGCGTTCCGTTTGCGCCACCGGCCGATCCTTTGTTGCAGGCGCGCATGCAACATTGCGAGGCCGGGGGCGGACAGCCATTTACGGATATTCAGTTGCCCGAAGCCATTGCGGCCTTACGTCAGGGTGTTGGTCGTCTGATTCGCACGGAACATGATCGCGGTGTGATCGCGCTGCTGGATTCACGCCTGTATCAGCGCAGTTATGGTCGGGAAATCGCGCGCAACCTGCCTGCAGCACCGATCACGCCGGAACTGGGCGATGTGCAGCGGTTTTTCACTGTCTCCGAAGCATCCCTTAGTAGTTGATTGTTTTGTTATACAGCCACCAGCCACCGCAGGCGATCTGGTCGCCGCGCGGGCTTTTACGACATTCGCTGGTTTTGCCGCCACAGGCCACGCGTGTGCCTGAAGGGCTGGATTTACAGTAATTGGCTTCGCCGCCGCAGGCAATGTCGTTGCCATCCATGCTTTGCATACAGTAATCGGCTTTGCCACCACAGGCTGCATGTGTGCCATCGGTGCTGTTGGCGCAATAGGTTGCCGCACCACCGCAGGCCACCAGATGCCCGTCCAGCGTGGAGGCGCACTCTTTGGCCTTGCCACCACAGGCGATTTGGGTGCCATCCTTATTTTTCTTGCAGTAATTGGCTTCGCCGCCACAGGCAACCTTGCTGCCGTCGATATTGATCATGCAATAATCGGCCTTGCCGCCACAGGCCACATCCAGACCATCCTCGCTGCGCAGGCAGTAATTGGCTTCACCGCCGCAGGCCACACCCTTGATGCCTACTTTGCATTCTTTGGCCATGCCACCGCAGGCCACGCCATGCGGGGAGATGTGGCAGTAATTGGCCATGCCGCCACATTTCACCTGTGTGCCATCGGAAATGCAAAAGTCCGAGTCACTGCCGCAGACGGTCACCTTGCCATCAAGGATTTTTTCGCATGCCTGTACAGACGTGGGCAATAGAAATAGCAGCATCAACAGGGTTTTGAGTAATGGCACGATGGTCCCTCCACGACAGATAACAGAACGCTTATTTATTGGATAAAATGGCTGGAATGTCAACCTGCATGCATCCTTGTGCTTGAATATTGGACTGCGAATTTCTACGTTTCATAAGCCATGTGCGAATCGTACATGTACGGAGGCAAAACGATGAGGCTGTTTGTGGCGCTGGACATCCCGTTTCATGTGCGCGAGGCGCTTGCTGAATGGTGGCAGGAGGCCGCCCTGGCTCTGGATGCAGATGACTGGCGCATGATGCCTGAACGCAACTGGCATCTGACGCTGGCATTCTATGGCGACGTGAGCGGACAGGCATGCGATGCGTTAAGCGATGCCTTGCATGAGCATCTGCAGTTCTGTGCGCCGCCGAGGCTGCATTTTTCGCACATCGGTATTTTTCCACGCCCAGCGAGGCCACGTACATGCTGGATCGGTGTGGAGGACAACAATTCGTCTGGCCGGCTGAAGCAACTTGCCCGTTGTTGCAGACAGGCCGGGCATGCTACGCTTCGCAAGCGCAGCGCAAGGGAGGAGCCTTTTCGCGGACATATCACGTTGGCCCGGGCCAGGGGCTATCCGCCACCGTTCACGCCTGAGCAATGGCAGCATATGCCAGCTGTGCCGGTTGTGACATGGACGCCGATTCACCTGTGCCTGTTTCGCTCATGGTTGCGGCCTGAGGGCGCATATTACGCCTGCGTGGAAAAGTTTAATATCGAAGGGAGATAATATGTCTGATAAATCCAAGGCGCTGGAGACAGCGTTAAGCCAGATTGAACGGCAGTTCGGCAAGGGAACGGTGATGCGCCTGGGCGACCAGAGCAAGGTGGCCGTGGATGTGATTCCCAGCGGCAGTCTGGCGCTGGATGCCGCACTGGGTGTCGGAGGCTATCCGCGCGGACGCGTCATCGAGATTTATGGACCGGCATCGTCCGGTAAAACGACGCTGGCCCTGCATGCCGTGGCGGAGGCGCAACGACAGGGTGGTACGGCAGCATTCGTGGATGCGGAACATGCGCTGGATCCGGTCTACGCGGAAAAGCTGGGTGTCAATGTCGAGGATCTGCTGGTGTCGCAGCCGGACTCGGGTGAGCAGGCGCTGGAAATCGTGGACATGCTGACCCGTTCCGGCGCACTGGATATCATCGTTGTGGATTCGGTGGCAGCGCTGACGCCACGCGCGGAGCTGGATGGCGATATGGGTGATTCGCATATGGGTCTGCAAGCCAGGCTGATGAGTCAGGCTCTGCGTAAGCTGACCGGTTCCATTTCGCGCTCGAAAACGATGATTATTTTTATCAACCAGATTCGCATGAAGATCGGTGTTATGTTCGGCAATCCGGAAACAACGACCGGCGGCAATGCGCTCAAGTTTTATGCATCAATCCGGCTGGATGTACGCCGTACCGGTGCGATCAAAAAGGGTGATGAAGTGCTGGGTAATGAAACGCGCGTGAAGGTTGTGAAAAACAAGGTCTCGCCGCCGTTTCGTCAGGCCGAGTTCTCGATCATGTATGGCGAGGGTATTTCGCATGCCGGCGAAGTACTGGATATGGGCGTCAAATACGGTTTCGTCAACAAGAGCGGTGCATGGTATGCCTATGGCACGGAACGTATCGGCCAGGGACGCGATAATGCGATCAATTTCCTCAGGGAGCATCCGCAGATGCTGGCGGAAATCGAAACAGCCGTGCGCCAGAAACTGGACCTGATCGACAGCGACGAGGTGGCTGCTGAACAGTAAGGTTGAACGCGATGCCTGGCAGGTGGCTGTACGCCTGCTCGGTATACGCGAATACTGTGCCGCAGAATTGCGGCACAAGCTGCAGGATAAGGGGTTCGCAGAAGAAGACATCGACTCTGTGCTGAAGCAGCTGGGTGATGCCGGCTATCTCAGCGAGCACCGCTTTGCCGAATCGTTTTTGCGTGCCCGCATGCGCAAGGGAGAAACGCCTCGTGTGGCGGCATATCGGGCGCGGCAGCGGGGCGTCGATGATGAGGCCTTAAGCGAAGCGTTGCAGAAGGCGGAAGCCACTTTCGATGCAGAAGAAGCATGCCGCAGCTTGCTGGTCCGACGCGATCCGCAGCGATTGCGTTGCCATGATGAGCGCACCTGGCAACGGCATGCACGATTTTTACGGAACAAGGGCTTCAGTGCTGCTACGGTTCTGCGGGTCATGAACGAACAGCCGGAGACGGGCGAACAGAACAACTGGAATGAGGATATACATGAAGACATCGGAAATTCGTAAAACGTTTCTCGATTATTTTGCCGACAAGGGCCATGCAATCGTGCCTTCAAGCTCACTGGTGCCGCATGGTGATCCGACGCTGATGTTCACCAATGCCGGCATGGTGCAGTTCAAGCATGTGTTCCTCGGTAATGAAACGCGTCCGTATGTCACGGCTGCCAGCAGCCAGAAATGCGTGCGTGCCGGCGGCAAGCACAACGACCTGGAAAACGTCGGTCATACGGCACGCCATCACACGTTTTTCGAGATGCTGGGTAATTTCTCCTTCGGTGATTATTTCAAGCATGAAGCCATCGCCTATGCCTGGGGATTTCTGACCAGTGAACTGAAGCTCGATCCGGCCCGGCTATTCGTTACCGTTTTCGAGGAGGATGACGAGGCCTATGACATCTGGCGTCATGAAATCGGCATTGCCGAAGATAAAATTGCACGCATTGGCGCCAAAGATAATTTCTGGTCCATGGGCGATACCGGCCCCTGTGGTCCGTGCTCGGAAATCTTTTTCGATCATGGGCCTGACGTTTGGGGCGGTCCTCCGGGCACGCCGGAAGAGGATGGCGATCGTTTCATCGAAATCTGGAATCTGGTGTTCATGCAATACAACCGCGACGAAGATGGCGTGCTGACACCATTACCCAGGCCCAGTGTCGATACCGGCATGGGACTGGAACGCATCGCGGCCGTTATGCAGGGCGTGCATAACAACTATGATATCGATCTGTTCAAAAACCTGATTGCCGCAGCATGTACGGTAACCGGCGTGCATTTTGGCGAAACCGAGGAAACGGATGTATCGCTGCGCGTCCTGGCCGATCATCTGCGTTCAGTATCCTTCCTGCTGGCCGATGGCGTGTTGCCGTCGAATGAAGGGCGTGGCTTCGTGCTGCGCCGCATCCTGCGTCGCGCCTGCCGGCATGGCCGCCTGCTGGGCATGAAGGAAGCCTTTATCTATCGTCTGGTTGATACACTGGTGCGCGAAATGGGTAATCATTTCAGTGAGCTCAAGGAGAATCAGGGCAATATCGAACAGGTTATTCGTATCGAGGAAGAGCGTTTTATCAAAACGCTGGATAAAGGATTGAAGCTGGTTGAACAGGCCGTGCGTGAGGCGGGTGAGGGAGGCACGATTCCCGGCCATATGCTGTTTACCTTGTACGACACCTACGGTTTTCCCACTGATCTGACGGCGGATATCCTGAAAGGACGCGACATTCGGCTGGATATGGAAGGCTTCGAAGCCTGCATGGAAGAACAGCGCGAACGTGCACGCGCGGCCTGGGGTGGCAGTGGCGAGGCGGCGTTACCCAGGGCGGTGTTTGAATTGCGTGAGCAACACGGACCGACCGAATTCCTCGGTTATACGACGCTGGTGGCCGAAGGCGCGATCAGCGGCCTGATCCGGAATGGCAATGTCGTGGCGAGTCTGAATGAAGGCGAAGAAGGCTGGCTAATTACAAACCAGACATCATTTTACGGTGAGTCTGGCGGACAGATCGGCGATACCGGCATCATTACAACGACTGAAGGCGAATTTATCGTCACGGATACGAAGAAAATGCTTTCCGACCTGTTTGTGCATATTGGCAAGGTTCGCCGTGGTTGTATTCACGGCAGGGGCATTGCGCATTTGTCGGTCGATAGTGAACGCCGCGATGCCATTCGCCGCAACCATACAGCCACGCATCTGATGCATGCCGTCTTGCGCCAGGTATTGGGTGACCATGTCAAGCAGGCCGGATCATTGGTAACTCCGGAACGTTTGCGTTTTGATTTCAATCACTTCCAGCCAGTTTCTTCAGCAGAACTGCAACAGATCGAGGCGACTGTAAATGCCGCGATCATGGCCAATGATGCGGTGGAAACGAAGCTGATGACCCAGGAAGAAGCCGTGGCCAGTGGAGCCATGGCCCTGTTCGGCGAGAAATATGGCGATGAAGTGCGCGTTGTCTCAGCAGGGTTTTCGACTGAATTATGCGGTGGTACGCATGTGTCTCGCACGGGCGATATCGGCCCGTTCCGTATCGTGTCTGAATCCGGCATTGCCGCAGGCGTGCGCCGTATCGAGGCACTGACTGGTCATGCGGCCTATCAGAGCTTTGTTGCCGATGCGGAGGTGCTGAGCACAGTAGCGGGGCAGTTGAAAGTTCGCCCCCAGGAAGTGGCTGAGAGCATCGTCACTTTGCAGCAGAAGCTGAAGGACACGGAAAAAGCACTGCAGTCGCTGAAAGCTAAAGCTGCCACGGGCGTGCTCGATGAACTTGTCGGGCAGGCGAAAGAGGTCAACGGCATCCGACTGCTCACAGCTGAGGTCACGGACATCGCTGATCTGCGTGATTTCATGGACAAGGCCAAGAGCAAACTGAAATCTGGCGTCATCGTATTCGGTCAGGTGCGTGGTGAGAAAGTGCAGCTTGTCGCCGGCGTAACAAAGGATCTAACTGACCGTTTCCATGCCGGCAACCTCGTGCGCGAGGTTGCCCAGCGTTGCGGTGGCAAAGGCGGTGGCAAGCCCGACCTTGCCATGGCCGGTGGTACCGAACCTGACAAGCTGAAGGATGCGCTGGTGGCTGTGCTGTCCTTGCTGGAAGGGTAATGCCTTTGACCCTGAATGCGCCAACAAATAATGCCTCATTCGTCAGCGTTACCGAGATACAAGGTCCTGAATATCCCGGTGCGCTTTATCGTCTTACGCGACCAGAAGATAATGGACAGAATCAGGCTGATGATGGAGATGTTGATCAGAAAGTGGAGGCAGGACTTTCCGCGCTCAATGACGGTGTCGCCTGGCAGGTGGAATAGCATGGTCAGGCAAGATCCAGAATAGCAGCACAATACCAATGATAATCAGCATATCACCCATTGCCATCACGGCTGTATGGCCGTGACATGATATTTCTGTAACTCCCTGGGCACATACCAGTGCTCGCTGTTGTAGCCGATGCCGGCAGGCGCTGGCTTGATGCCGTAGATGCGCTTGTGCATGACCGGAAGCGAGTAGGGGGTATAGAGAAACACCATCGGAACATCCTTATAGATTTCGTGTTGCATGCGATCGTACAATCGCTTGCGCTCGGCGCGATCGAAGGTGCGGCGCGCCTGTTCCAGTGCTTCATCAACAACAACATTGCGATAGGAGAGGAAATTGAACTGGCGTGCGCCGGTCTGTGAGGAATGCCAGATGGAAAACTGATCCGGGTCAGGTGATAGCGACCAGCCGAGAATTACGGCATCGAAGTTTCGCTTGTTGATGAAGTTTTCAATAAATGCCGACCATTCGACGAGCCGCACCTTGATATCGATACCCACACGTTTGAGTCGCTGCTGCATGATCGTGGCTGCATCAGCGCGCTGCTTGTTGCCGTTATTGGTCAGTATGGTGAAGCGGAAAGGATGCCCATCCTTGTCGAGGATGCCGTCGCCATCGTGATCCCTCCAGCCAGCCTCGGCGAGTAATTGTTTTGCTTTTTCAGGGTCATACGGGCGTGGTTTCAGGTTCTTGTTGACCCAGAACGTACCCGGTTTATAGGGCGTGGCGATGCGTTCGCCCAGGCCCAGCAGCACACCATCGACGATTTCCTGGCGGTCGATGGCATAGGCGATGCCCTCGCGCACACGCGCATCACGAAACAAGGGGTGTTTCAGATTGAATCCGAGATAGGTATAAACGAAGTCGAGATATTTGTAGCGCGCATAATCACGTTTGAGCACGGATTTTCGCTCAAACAGCCGTGTGTATTGCAGCGGAGACAGGCCCATGGAATCCAGACGTCCGGCGGAGAGTTCAAGAAACTGCGTGGCCGTATCGGGGATGATGCGCGTCATACGCTCCGTAATCCAGACGGGGCCATCAAAATAATCCGGATTGGCGCGCATGAGCAGCATCTGTTGCGGCTGCCATTCGGCCAGCATGTAGGGGCCAATCGTGGCTTTCGGCTGACGGGACAGTGATGTGTGCATGATATCTTCATGTTCGAACACATGTTTGGGCAGGATGGCCAGCGAGACCCAGGAGGACAGTGCCGGCGAAAACGGCTCGGCATAATGGACGATGAAGGTATGCGCATCCGGTGCTTCCACACTGGTCACTTTGGCATAATCGGATTTGTAGGCACTCTGGGTATGCTCGTCCTTGATCAGCTCCAGCGTGAATACGCAGTCATCAGCCGTAAAGGGTGTGCCATCACTCCAGTGAAGATTCGGACGCAGATGAAAAATGATGGTCAGGTTGTCTGCAGCCACCTGCCAGGATGCAGCCAGCTGGCCGGTCAGATCGAGATTGGCATCGTACTTCAGCAAGGAAAGGTACAGCTGGCTGGCTACGGCATGACTGGAAGCATCGCCGGCGATCATCGGAATCAGATTGCTGGCATCGCCAATGCTGGCCGTTACCAGACGATCACCGCGGGCAGGGGTATCCACAATCGGTTCGGGCGTTGCTGCAGCGGCCCGTTCTTCAGTCTCGTTGCCACAGCCGGCCAGTGCCAGCATCCATGCCGCAAGGATGCTGGCGAAAATCCTGCGTTTAGACATGGCTGAGGAAGGCAGGGTCACCCTTCGTGCGGATGAGCATGGACCCAGATTTTATCACCGGGATAGATATGGCTGTTCAGAGACATATGGTTGATTCTGGCAATGGCGGCTGGTGTTGTACCGAAACGTCGGGCGATTTTCCACAGCGAGTCACCCTTGCGCACGCTGTAACGCAGGCGATTGCCGTTGCTGAGCAGGGGGTTGATGCTGGCGACAAGTGTGCCGCCGCCGGATGATGGTACTTTCAGGGCCTGGCCGATATGCAGTGTATGGCTGGAAAGATGATTGATGCGTTTAAGTTCAGTCACGGACACATGATGACGGTGCGCGATTTTCCACAAGGAGTCGCCACGCTTTACCCGTACCCGTGCATAGGTCGGGCCTTTGTATGGTGGCAGCTTCTTCCAGCTGGCCAGTTCTTGCTCGGGCACGTGAATGGTCACCGGTGTATGGTGATATTCCGCCCGGTTTAGGCCCGGGTTCAGGCGAAACAGCTCATTGTCAGTCTTACCTAACTGCTTTTGTGCCTGCGCCAGGCTGACCGGCGGATGCAGCGTGACAGGCGCCGTGTGAATCGGATCATCAAAGGTGAACTCACCACGGTCGAGCAAAACACTCAGGCCAATAATATTTTGCACATATTCGCGCGTGACCTGCGGAATGGGCATGTTTTGCAGGCCATCGGCATGCTGCCAGGGATGTTTGGCCAGCGTACGCGCCAGCGCGTTCGGTCCCATATGATAGGCGGCGAATGCCAGCGGCCAGCTGTTAAAACGATCATGCAGCTGTTGCAGATAGGTGACTGCCGCGCGTGTGGAAGTTTCGACATGGCGACGGCCGTTGACCGCCGCATCGGCCTGAATACCGAGCCCTTTGGCCGTACGCGGCATCAGCTGCCACAGCCCCATGGCGCCGGAGTAGGACAGGGCATAAGGGTCATAGGTGGATTCGACCACCGGTACGACCTGCAGCGATGTCGGCGCATGCCGTTGTTGCAATACATTCAGAATACGATGGCGTACAAAGCAGGAACGTTCGGAGACGACATGCCAGAAGGGGGTGTATTTGAGTTTAGCCTTGGCTGCCGTCCAGTTTAGATCATCAACATTCAGCCCTTCCAGCACGGGGTCCGTTCGTTGAGGGAACATCGCCGCACCCGACAATAACGGCTGAGGCTGGATATCCGTGGAAAGATGTGCCTGACCACCGGCCGGGCCTACAGCACAGGAAGCCAGCAAAAGCAATGCTATGCTCAAGCTGATGCATTGGATATGTCGAACATGAATATACAGCATGGTCCGTGAGGTTAATGAAAACATGGGTATGTTCAATCAAAACCATCACAGAGAATACTCGTGATGGGAAACTTGTTGGCAGAAAGTTGGTACTCCCAAGGGGACTCGAACCCCTGTTTTCGCCGTGAGAGGGCGACGTCCTGGACCGCTAGACGATGGGAGCATGCAATGGACGGCGATTTGTATTGAAAACATGCGTGCGAGTCAACCGGAGATTGATCTATCGCGCGAGCAGGGCGCCAGCGGGCCGGCGTGTATACTATAAAAAAGATGCTTGCATGGTGTACGATCGTATACCATGATTATGCGCATGATTAGTCAGGACGAAGCCTATCTGGCAAAACTACAGGATTATTATACACAGCACCGGCTGATTCCCTCCTATGCGGCCATAGCCGAACTGCTGGGGTTGAGCAAACAGGGGGCGGTCAAGTTTGTCGATCGCATGATTACTGCAGGTTTTCTGGGCAAAACAACAGGCGGACGGGTAACGACCGATAAGCGTTTTTTTGCACGTCCGCTGGTTGGCGCTGCGCCGGCAGGTCTGGCCAGTCCGGCTTCGGATATGCTCTGGGATGCTATCACCATCGATGATTATCTTGTCGAACAGCCATCGAAGACGGTGTTGATCGAAGTACAGGGCGATTCCATGATCAATGCAGGCATTCACGATGGCGATTATCTGATCGTCGAGAAAAAACATAACCCTGATATCGGCAAGATTGTCGTGGCCATTGTCGATGGCGATTTTACCATCAAATATCTTCGTATGGGTAATCGAGGGCCGTATCTGGAACCGGCTAATGATGCCTATCCGAATATCTATCCTGAATCATCACTCGACTTTTATGGCGAAGTGGTGGGCCAGTTTCGCAAGTTTGGCTAGGGCTTTTGCACAAAGGCTTTGATGGCATAGCGTTCGACCAGATGCTGTCGGATACGTTCAGCTTCGGCCATATCGTCAAACGGACCGGCACGAACAATGATCAGGCCTTTGTTGTTTTGATGCTGCTTTAACGTCAGTGGTTCGCCGGCCAGGCGCTGTAATAATTTCTCCACGCTTAGCTGCTGCCGGAAGGCGCCCAGTTGCAGATAAATGCCTGAAGTAGCGGAGGGTGATGCTGCAGTTGCCGACGGTTTTTGCGTTGTTGCAGACTTTGCAGCCTTGCCCGGCTTAAATGAAGCCAATACCTGGTTGTAATCATCTTCATAATACTGTTTATCGGCACATTTGCTGTTGTAATGATGCTGATCGGTTTTCAGTGCAGATAATCGCTGGTTAAAGGCGGTGGCATGTTCATTGTATTGTTGTTCGGCATGACGATAGACATCGACACGAAAGCGGAAGTCATCCATGGCCACGGCATCATCAGGGTTCAGCCGTGTTTCAAGTGCTTTCAGTTTTTCACCCATCTGTTGCACACGGGATGCCTGCTGCGTGAGCTGCTGTTCTTCCTTTTTCATATCCCTGACTCGTTTCAGCAGGGATTGTTCGCGGCGCAGGCAGTCGGCAATCTTTGCAGGCTGCAGTGTTTGCTCATCATATACCTTGTCGGCCGGGTTTTCCGGCATCGGTTTGAAACGTTGCGGTGAAGCATGCGCTGGCATGGATGTCAGCAGCAGCAAAGCGAACAGTAGAGATGGCAGGATGCGCAGCATGGTTGAATCATGCATGGTCATGTTGCTAGGAGCAAATGGAATGCTGGAGCTTCGCTGCCAGTGCGGCTATGTTGCTCTTGGCGATACCGCGCTGGCGTTGATATTTGCAATCACCGCGACGTCGCATAATGTATATTATGTAAAGTTATAAAATATGATCGAGAGAGGATATGCCGGAACGCATACATAATAAACCCTGCCCTTACAATAGGTTAAAAGAATTGATGAAGGTTCTGCGTGAAGAATGTCCCTGGGACAAAGCGCAGACGCTGGCTTCGTTGCGACGCTTTACTATTGAGGAAACGCATGAGCTGCTGGAAGCCATTGAAGATGCTGACCTGCATGACGACTGGGCTGCATTAAAAAGTGAACTTGGCGATCTGTTGTTGCATATCGCGTTCTATTCACGGCTGGCCGAGGAGCAGCATCGCTTTTCGCTCGACGATGTGATTGATGCGCTTGTCGATAAAATGATTTATCGACATCCGCATGTCTTCGCCGATCCCGCCATGGAGCATCGGCATGAGCAATGGGAGCAATTAAAAGCCGACGAACATAGCGAGCGACATTCACTCATGGACGGCATTCCGGCCATGCCCGCCCTTTCCCGTGCACGCAAACTGCAACAGCGTGCCGCGCGCGTCGGTTTTGACTGGCCGGATGCGCACGGTGTACTGGAAAAACTGCAGGAGGAAGTTGAGGAATTGCAGCAGGCATGTGCAGCAAACGATGCAGTGGCCATGGAACATGAACTGGGCGATGTGCTGTTTACGCTGGTCAACTGGGCACGCAAAGCCAATATCGATGCCGAACTGGCATTGATGGCGACAAACCGAAAATTTTCCCGTCGTTTCCGTTTGCTGGAGCATTTGATTGAACGTGACGGCAAGATGCCGGAGAATATGGATTTAATGGAGCTGGAAGCGTATTATCAGCAAGCTAAAGCTGTATTGAACAACAGGGAGGATAACGATGGCCACAATGGATGACGATAGCATGCAGGAAGAAATGCAGATCCACATGCCGCCTGAGATTCAGGGTGGCGTCTATGCCAATCAGATGCTGGTATCGCACACGCAGGAAGAGTTCGTGTTCGATTTTATTCTTGGCACGCCGCCGATGGCCGTGGTTAATGCACGGGTCATTGTCTCCCCTGCCCATGCCAAGCGTATAGCCTCGGTATTGATCGAGAATATTCAGAAATATGAATCGATGTTCGGTGAAATTGCTGCACCCGCAAGCCCGGAGCAGAGCCCGCCGTTTCAACAGACGCATTAACAGCTATTATATATAGCGCTCGATGATTTCCGACAATGTGCAACCTTCCCTGGCTGCGC
>CAZTGM010000026.1:0-24239 GCA_964613235.1 uncultured Zetaproteobacteria bacterium
AAGCCTAGCCGGAAATGTCCGCTTCGGCGATGCCTCCCTACAGGCCACAAGTGTCCTGACCTCTCCCCATTTTTCAGGTGTTGGGTTCTTTAAGGCATTGAGATGTAAGGGATAAATACTTCTTTAGGGTTGGATTGGGGTTCCCCGTTTGTTATTCTGTGTTTACCGCTAAGCACTGAAAAACAAAGGAGAACCCCGATGAGCAAAGATACCCGTGAACGGAGCAAATGGAAAGTTCGTCTTGTGGAGTGGACGGATGGGTTTTCGTCCGGCGTTCCACGACCGGTGCGCAAGCTGATCCTTGAATGTGTTTTCGGGATGCTGACGAGCGGCAGCATGCAGTTGTCGGAGATAGCGCGGTCGTTGCAGGAACCGACGCGCGTGCATCATACATTGAAGCGCCTGTCGCGGATGCTATCGAAGCACAGTGAGGTCGCATGGCTGGCCGAGGGGCTTCAGCTATCGCGATTGGGTCCGCGGGTGACGGAGGAGATGGTCGTGGCCGTGGATGCGGGGGACCTGAACCGGGATGGGTCGGAGAGAAGCGAGCATCGCTGCCGCGTGCGTGATGGAGATACGGGCGAGATTGTTGGCGGTTATCCATTGATGACAGTTGTGGCCCGGGATGTTGTCACGGGACGGACCTTGCCGCTTTTGACGCGCCTTTTGTCCAGCGTCCGATATGGTTTTCGCAGTGAGAACTGGGATTTGCTCTCAGTGATGGATCAGGTGGCTCGTCATCTTCCAGGCAAGCGCCTGTGGGTGGTAGATCGCGGGGGCGACCGGGGCGAGTTGTGGGAGCATTGGCTGAGCCGGGACTGGGATGTTCTGGTACGCGTGATGAACCTGCGTCACTGGCTGTGGCGTGGCGGGCGTTACAGGGCGCAGGAGATTGCCTGTCGTCTGCCGCTGAAGCATCGGGGGCGCCTGCGACGGAATGGAGCGGATGAGGTTCGTTTTGGCATCACCCGTGTGCATTTGCCGGCGCATGCGGGGCATCCGCTGTGGATGGTGGTGGTTCGCCATGGGAAGCGTGAGCCGATGGTGCTGGTCACGAGTCGTCCGGTGCGCGGTCGCAGGCAGGGCGAACGGATGATTCAGTCCTATATGGATCGCTGGGCCTGCGAGGAGGCCTATCGTTTCACCAAGCAGGGATTTCAGGCCGAGCGCGTGCAGGCCCGGCGTTTTGCCACGCTGCAGAATCTGGTGGCCCTGGCCAGCCTTGCATGGGGATTTCTGGCTGCGTACGAAGAGGATGCGGAGCGCCTGGCCATCCGGGCCAGACGACTGAAGCCACGGAAAAGACCGAGCTTTCCTTTCTACACACTGATCAGAGGGTGGCAACGCCTGTTCGCCGCTGCACGTGAGGTCTTTTACCCATGGCTGCGAGCCACACGCCCCGATCCACCGCCGCAGTTACCTCTGTTTCCTCCCAATCCCAGAGCATTGCTGGCATGATCAGAAAAAAATGGGGAGACGCCAGACAAGTGTCGGCTTGTGCCATACCCGTGATTGCCTACAATGGCCGCTGAATGTTTTTTGAGAACAAACCAGAGGAGTGGAAATGGATATTGATAAAATCCCGCCCGGCAACAATCCGCCGGAAGACATCAATGTAATTATCGAGGTGCCGCAGCATGCCGATCCGGTCAAGTATGAACTGGACAAGGACTCGCGCGCCTTTTTCGTGGACCGTTTCATGCATACGGCCATGCATTATCCGAGCAATTACGGTTTTGTGCCGAATACCTTGTCCGAAGACGGTGATCCGGTGGATGCGCTGGTGGTATCCACGTTTTCACTGATTACCGGCTGTGTGATCAATTGCCGTCCGGTGGGCGTGCTGTTGATGGAGGATGAAAAAGGACTGGATGCCAAGGTGCTGGCTGTGCCGGTTTCCAAGCTCAAGCCGGTCTATGATCATGTGCAGGGTCCGGATGATATGCCGCGTTTTCTGCTGGACCAGATTCAGCACTTTTTTCAGCATTACAAGGATCTGGAGTCAGGCAAATGGGTGAAGGTGGTTGGCTGGCGAGATACAGCCACGGCCAAACAGGAAATTGCCGATTCCATTGCCCGTTTTCAGGGCAAGTAGGCAAACAGGCGGACGCTCTATGGCGTCCGTTTTTTTTACAGGTAGCTATGAGGGAGGGACTATGACGCATACTGCTATACCGGCACTGTTGGGGATTACGGGACTTGTTGGCGCATGGCTGCTGTACCGTATTGTATTGCGCTATCCGGAGGGGAGCGGTCGTGTCTCGGAGATCGGACATGCTATTCATCTGGGGGCCATGGTGTTTCTCAAACGGGAATATTCGATTCTGGCCGTGTTTGTGCTGGTTGTGGCGGTATTACTGGCCCTGAGCCTGGGGTTGAATACAACGATATCGTTTCTTGTCGGCGCATTTGCTTCGGCGCTGGCCGGATATTGCGGTATGTTTGCTGCGACCAAGGCCAATGTCAGGACGGCGACGGCGGCCCAGAATGAGGGCGCTGCCACGGCATTGACCATTTCCTTTTATGGTGGCTCGATCATGGGTCTTACTGTGGCTTCGCTGGGGCTGCTGGGCCTGGGCACGCTGTATCTTTTTTTCGGCGGCGACCCGGAGACTGCACATGCAATTCATGGTTTCGGCATGGGGGCTTCGTCGGTGGCGCTGTTTTCCCGTGTCGGTGGCGGTATTTTCACCAAAAGCGCCGATGTCGGCGCCGATCTGGTGGGCAAGGTCGAGGCGGGCATCCCGGAGGACGACCCGCGCAATCCCGGTGTGATTGCCGATAATGTCGGTGACAATGTCGGCGATGTGGCAGGCATGGGCTCGGATATTTTTGAGTCCTATTGTGGCGCCATGATTGCCACCATTGCCATGGCTTCGACGATGACAGCTGATGTGCTCGATCCGCTGGGCCAACAGCAGACGTTGATGTTTTTGCCGTTGGCGCTGGCTTCCTTGGGGCTGATCTGTTCCATGCTGGGCATTGCCCTGGTCAAACTTTCAGCCCATCGGCAGCCGGAGCTGGCATTGCGCATCGGTACCATCGGTGCCTCTGTATTGTTTATCGTTCTGGCCTTTTTCCTGGTGACGATGATTGGTATCTCGGCCGCAGTTTGGGGCGCCATCGTGGCCGGTGCTATCGGCGGCATCATTATCGGTTTGATTACGGAATATTATACCGGCGGCAAGCCTGTGCGAAATATCGCCGCATCCGGTGAAACTGGTCCTGCTACGGTTATGATTTCGGGATTGGCCGTGGGCATGCAGTCGGTTGTGGTGCCAGTTCTGACAGTGGCTACGATCATTTTCGTATCGACGACACTGGTCGGTATCTATGGCGTGGGTATTGCCGCTGTCGGCATGTTGGCCACGGTCGGTATCACCATGGCTATCGATGCTTATGGCCCGGTAGCGGATAATGCAGGCGGCATTGCCGAAATGGCGGGCATGGGTGCAGAGACCCGGAAAATTACCGATTCGCTGGATGAATTGGGCAATACGACGGCGGCCATCGGTAAGGGCTTTGCCATCGGCGCCGCAGCCCTTGCGGCACTGGCGATTATTGCAGCATTTGTCGAAACCGTCTCCTTGCATCATCCGGGGTTTTCGCTGAATCTCAATGAGCCGCTGGTGTTGATCGGCCTGTTTATTGGCGGGATTTTCCCGTTTCTGGTGGCATCGCTGACAATGACTGCCGTGGGCGATGCGGCGTTTGAAATGATCAAGGAAATCCGCCGCCAGTTTCATGAGATTCCCGGCCTGATGGAAGGCAAGGCGGAGCCGGATTATGCCAAGTGTGTGGATATTGCAACGACGGCGGCGTTGAAGAAAATGGTTTTGCCGGGCGTACTGGCGGTAGCTGCTCCCGTAGTCATCGGTTTTGGTCTGGGCGCGGCCTCACTGGGCGGCATGCTGGCCGGCGCGCTGGTATGTTGCGTGTTGTTGGCGCTGATGATGGCCAATGCGGGCGGCGCCTGGGATAATGCGAAGAAATACATCGAACAGGGCAATCTGGGAGGCAAGGGCTCAGATGTGCACAAGGCCGCCGTGGTGGGTGATACCGTGGGTGATCCGTTCAAGGACACATCCGGCCCATCGATGAACATTCTCATTAATGTCATGGCCATTGTTTCGTTGGTGATCGCACCATTGCTGACTTAGGGGGCGGACATGTCGATGCCATTTCGTCTGGCGGATGAATTTCCGTTACGCGATGGACTGATGTATCTTAATCATGCCGCCGTTGGCGTCTGGCCCAGACGAACAGCCCGCCAGGTGCAGGCCTTTGCCGAGGAAAACATGCGGCAGGGAGCGGTTGCCTATCCGCAATGGTTGCAGCGGGAACGCCGTTTGCGGCAGCGCCTGCAACAGCTGGTGGGCGCCGCACATGTCGATGATATCGCGCTGGTCAAGAATACCTCGGAAGGATTATCCCTGATCGCCTATGGCCTGGACTGGCAGTCCGGCGACAATGTGGTCATCAGTCGACAGGAATTTCCCTCTAATCGCATTGTCTGGGAATCACTGGCGGACCGGGGGGTGAGCGTGCGTTATGCCGACCTTGCGCATGATGATCCCGAGCAGCAATTGTTAGCCCTGATCGATGCGCGCACACGTCTGCTGAGCATCAGTTCCGTGCAATTCGGCAACGGCCTGCGGCTGGATCTCAGACGCCTCGGACAGGCCTGCCGGGCGCAGGGCGTGTTGTTTTGTGTGGATGCCATTCAACATCTGGGTGCCCTGCAATTTGATGCACAGGATTGCCTGGCCGATTTTGTTGTGGCCGACGGACACAAATGGATGCTGGGGCCGGAGGGACTGGCCGTATTTTACAGCACGCCTGCTGCGCGTGATCGTTTGCGCTTGCTGCAATACGGCTGGCATATGACAGCTGATGCCGGTGATTTTGATCGCGAGGACTGGCAGGTGGCGACATCGGCGCGGCGTTTTGAACCGGGCAGCCCGAACATGCCGGGCATTTATGCGCTGGAGGCCAGCCTGAGTGTATTGCTGGATGTCGGCATGGAGAGGGTGGAAGAGATGGTACTGGCACAGGCCCGGAAAATACAACACGTTGTCCAATCCCGAAGTGACTGGGATTTACTGTCACCACAGCAGCCTGAGAGGGTTTCGGGCATTGTGACTTTTCGCGTGCATGGCCGGGATATGGCTGCGCATCGGGCATTGGCAGTCCATCTTATACGCCGCGATATCATTTGCGCCTGTCGCGGTGGTGGTATACGCCTGTCGCCGCATTTTTATACGCCACTGCACGATCCGGAACGGCTGGTCTGCGAAATTGACCGCTTTTTTCAGTCATGAGGCATTGCTGATGCATCTGACATGTACATAATGGATTGCGATGGAATATTTGGCTTGGTAAGCTTTTTTGCGATTCTGATAGAGGAGGTTCGTTTATGAAACGCTTGATCATTGCGATAATAACATGGCTTGCAGTGACAGGAATTGCCCAGGCGCAGGACTTTAAACCTTATGCCGGTGTTGGCTTGGGGGCATTCGGTCTGGAACTGAAAAACGCAAGTATTGCCTATAATCAGAAAAATACGGTGTTTGGCGGTTATCTGAAATTTGGCGCGGATATTAATGACTACTTTGGAGGCGAACTGCGCATTGGAACGACAGCTAACGGAACGAGCACCTATCCGCGTGGTACGATCACGCTTTCAGGCGATTATTTTCTTTCTTATCTGGCAAAGATCCAATACCCCCTGACACCTGATTTTCGTCTGTATGGTCTGCTGGGTGGAACGACAGCGAAGATGAAAGTTTCAGTCGTGGGGCCACTGGTTGTTAGTGATAGTGCTACCCAGACAGGGTTCAGTTATGGTGTAGGGGGAGAATATTTCTTTAACCCTAACATGTCATTGGGTGCTGAATGGATGCAATACTGGACCAATGTCGGAATGGGTGCTGGTTTCGAAGGTAAAATCTGGGGCGCCGTTGGCACGCTGAACTATGCATTCTGATTGATTGCCGGAGTGGTTTGAAAGGCACCTGCAATTAGCAGGTGCCTTTTTCATATCAGTTTGTGATTCAGAGGCAAAATCCATAGGCTGGAGGGGCTTTCTGAAAAGGTGGTCAATATGGGTGCGGCACAACAATTGAATGGCGGATTCTGGATGCTGATGGCGCTGGGGCTTTTCGCCGTGGCCTGGATGGCCGGCAGGAACCTTATGGATGCCATGCATGATCGCGACTGGCGTTCCCTGTTTTGGGCATTGGTCGGGACGATCGGGGCATTACTGGCTGCCGTGATCTTTCTTGCTCTGGGGTTGCAGGGTGCGATGGGCCGTTGACGTTTGCAGCAGCTGTTCATACAGCTGCAGGGTCTGGGCATCGAAACAGACAAAGATGATGTGTTTTGGCGATGCATATTGCTGCTGAATTTTCTGGCAGGTGTGAATGGCAATAGCGGCAGCCTGAGCTTTCGGGAAGCCATAAATACCGGTGGAGATGGCAGGAAAGGCAATGCTTTCGAGCAAATACTGCCGGGCAAGTTGCAGGCTGTTGCGGTAACAGCCTGCCAGTTGTTCCGCTTCATGTCGTGTGCCGTCATGCCAGACCGGGCCAACGGTATGAATAATCCACTTGGCAGGCAGCTGAAAGGCTGGCGTGATGCGTGCTTCGCCCGTGGGGCAGGGCGCCAGTTTGCGACATGCAGCCAGTAGTGCCGGGCCTGCGGCGCGATGAATGGCACCATCGACGCCGCCACCGCCCAACAGGGAATGGTTGGCTGCATTGACAATGGCATCGACGCACAATGTGGTGATGTCACTCTGAATGCATGTCATACCGTACATTTGGATACTCCTGACTGGCCCTTTTGATGATTCTGGATCACTATACGCCCATGAGTGAGGGAGAATTTGAGCTGATTCGGCAATGTTTTGCTGATCAGGCCGGGATGCGACATCCGTCTGTGCTGCTGGGGATTGGCGATGATGCTTCCATTCATCGTTTGTCGGCTGATCAGGAATGGGTAGTGAGTACAGATACGTCTGTGCAGGGCGTGCATTGGCCGGAGGATATGCCGTTGCATACGGCTGCGCAAAGGGCGGTGGCCAGTGCCTTGTCGGATATTGCGGCCATGGGGGCGGAAGCAGTTTGTGCCTGGCTGAATATCATCTGTACGGAGCGACAGTATGTTCATGCCGCAGGGGAGGGCGTGACGGCAGCACTTGATCGCTTTGGCGTCATGTTGGTCGGTGGTGATACGGTGCATGGACCAGTTAACAGCATCAGCGTAACGGTTG
Organism: uncultured Zetaproteobacteria bacterium; assembly: GCA_964613235.1. GTDB lineage: Bacteria > Pseudomonadota > Zetaproteobacteria > Mariprofundales > Mariprofundaceae > J005. The sequence continues at coordinate 7,274 of CAZTGM010000026.1, forward strand.
CCGGTCAGTTACCGGCAGGTACGGCCATGCGGCGCGATCGGGTTGCAGCAGGGCAGCGCTTGTGGTTATGTGGTCGGGTGGGCTTTGCCGCACTCGGCTTGCAGCAGTGGCTGCAGGGTGGACGGGAAGGTCCTGGCGTGGATGCCTTTGTGAATATCCAGCCTCGCCTGCAGGAAGGCGTACAGCTGCGCGCACTGGGCGTGCGCAGTTGTATCGATATCAGTGACGGCCTGTTGCAGGATGCCAGGCATCTTGGCAGGGCATCGAATGTGGCGCTGGAGTTGCATCTGGATGCACTGCCGGACTGGGAATTATTGCTGCAACAGGCCGGCGAACATGCCACCGGGTTTGCCTTGAGTGGAGGAGAGGACTATGCCCTGTTATTTGCTGCGCCGGATACATTGTGCGGCCTGGAGAAGATCGCTGTGCCGATTGGCCGCTGCCTGACGGAAGGTGAGGCGGGTTCAGTGCAGGTGTGGTGCAATGGTCAAACTGTTGAGTCGGCGGGCGAGGGATATGATCACTTTGCCTGAGGCGATGAGATGGAAACGCTGGATTTGTGCCGGCCTGGGTAGTGGGTGGTTGCCTGCCATGCCCGGTACCTGGGGCACACTGGCTGCATTATTGCCGGCATGGTTGCTGCTGCAATGGCTCGGCGTGCCAGGGTTACTGCTGGCGGCTGTGTTATTACTCGGACTGGGCTGCTGGCTGTGTGCCGGTGTGCTGTCATTACAGGACAACAAGGATCCGGGCTGGGTCGTTATTGATGAATGGGTGGGTATCTGGCTGTGTATCGTGGTGGCATCGCTGGTGGCAGAGTTATCATGGTGGTTGTGGCTGTTATCGTTTGTCGCCTTTCGCCTATTTGATATCTGGAAGCCGGGCCCGGTTGCATGGTGTGAACGCAACGGACCGGTCTGGTGGACGATTATGGCAGACGATGTCATGGCCGGTTTGCTGGGTGGCATGCTTGTTGCCACACTGCTATGGATATCCGGTAGCATATGATGCGTCCATTTGCCCGTCTTGTTTTTTCCGACACGGCTATGGATATCTTGATGGCTTCCGGCCTGACGACAGCTTGGCTGGCGGCCTGGCTGCGCAGTGCTGGTGCGGATGATGTATCGTTACATTGGCTGCACAATGATGACTGGCAGCAGTTGTCTGGCTGGATGATTGTGATCGCCGATGAGATGGATTTGGGACGCGTAGCCCTGGTACATGGCAGACGCCTGATGCTGGGCAAGGACGGGCAACGACATATTAAAGGTGCCGAGGCGCTTGTGCTGGACAATCCGCAGCGCTGCAGCTGGTTTTATCGGCGACAGGCGGAACGCTGGCCGACATTATTGATGCCACCGGGAGATATGGCCTATCAGCGACAGCGATGGATATCCCTGTTCGCCGGGGAGAAGGCATATCTGGCAATGCCTGTTGTGTCTGGTGAAGAGGGACATGTACTGGAGCCGGGATTATGTACCGGCACAAATGTCACGGGGCGAATTCTGAATCATGCCGGCCAGTTGCCGGAGGAGCAGTTGACAAACCGGTTGCGGCAAGCCGCTTTGTGTTTGCGCACGGCCGAATCCTGCACGGCCGGGGCGATTGCCGCGCGTATGGCACGCATGCCCGGTGCTTCCGACGTATTGGCCGGAGGCATGGTGGTGTATGCGAATGAGCTGAAACAGCAATGGTTGCAGGTGCCGGCAGCCTTGCTGGAGCAGCATGGTGCGGTCAGTCAGGCTGTGGTTGAGGCCATGGCACAAGGTGGCTGCGACGATCATTGTGTGTGTGTGGCTGTCAGCGGTATTGCGGGACCTGGCGGAGGCAGTGAGCAAAAGCCCGTTGGTACGGTATGGCTGGCTGTGGCCTTGCCAGGACACGAGCCATTAAGTCGTTGCTGTTATTTTCGCGGCGGGCGGGCTGAAATTCAGTCGGCAACGGTGGTGCATGCGCTGGCGCTGGTGCTGGAGTATCTTGACGACGTGTTGTAACTGCCTATAACAGGGTCAGGGCATCGGGCAGATCGGCCACCGAGGAGATCAGAATATCGGGTGTAATGCCGATTTTGCGTACAAAGTCTTGTCGGTATTTTCCCGTTTGAACCAGTGCTGTTTTCAGGCCTGCCTGCTGTGCGCCGCCGATATCGCTTTCAATATCATCGCCGACCATCAGTGTCCTTGCGGGGGCGACGTTCAGTGCCTTGCAAATGGTCTGGAAGAAATCAACGGATGGTTTGCCAAGTACCACGGCCTGACAGCCTGTCGCGTATTCCACGGCTGTGACAAAACAGCCCAGATCGAGATGCAGACCGTCCTCTTTTTGCCAGAAACGGTTTTTGTGCAGGGCGAGCAGACGACTGCCATGCATGATATGCAAAAAAATCCGACGCAGTGTTTCCGGCGGATAGCCCTCGTCACCAATATCGCCCATGACGATATCATCCGGTGCATCCTCTTCCTCATATACTGGCTGAAAATCTTCGCGCAAACTATCCTGAATAAAAAGCTTTACGCTTCTTTTACCAATGAATTCGCAGGCTACGGCTGCAGGAGTGAAAATCGGTGCCTCAGCAAATGGCAGCTCAAGTCGTTGCAGTTTGTCGATGATCTGGCGACGTGGCATCGTCGTGGTATTGGTGACGCCAGCCACTTTCAGGCCGGAATTGCGGATATAGTCCAGCGTTTCAGCCGCGCGCTCAATGGCCTGATTGCCGATATACAACACACCATCTAGGTCAAAGAGCACAGCATCAATTGCGTTATTTGCCATAGAACAATTCTAGCAAATGCATGGCAAGGTGTAAGGTTTAGTCAAGGGCACGAAGCTGTTACACTGCCGCAAATTTTTGGCAGCCAAGGTGGGTGATACGTGACAGAAAGCGAAATTCTAGCAATATACGAAGATGCAGGGGCGTTGCTCAATGGCCATTTCATTCTTTCCAGTGGCAGACATTCGCCGCATTATCTGCAATCTGCACTGGTATTGATGCATCCGGCTCATGCCGAGGCGCTGGCCAGTGAGCTGATCGCCAAAATCGATCCTGCATGTTGTGACATGGTCGTATCGCCGGCCATTGGCGGGCTGGTTATCGGCCAGGAAGTGGCTCGACAGTTGAACAAGCCATTCATTTTTACCGAGCGCAAGGAAGGTGAGATGCAGCTGCGCAGGGGGTTTACGATCCCGCAGGGAACGCGCTTGCTGGTGGTCGAGGATGTGATTACGACCGGTGGTTCGGTATGTGAGTGCATGGAAGTCGTACGTCATCATGGCGGAGCGCCGGTCATGGTGCTGGCTGTGGTGGATCGTGCACCGCATGTGCAGGGACGTTTCGATGTGCCGCATCAGACGGCCATTGCGCTGGAAGTGGAAACCTATGCGGCGGATGATTGTCCGCTGTGTCGTGAGAATGCCATACCGGCAGTCAAGCCGGGAAGCAGGAGCAATTGAAGTCCGTGACGGAACCAATCTTGCGCTGTTTCCCTTTCGGCGGGGTGGGCGAATTCGGCAAGAATATGATGGTCTATGCCTGGGGGCGGGATGCTGTCATTGTCGATTGCGGCATGGGCTTTCCCGATCCGGGGCAGCATGGCGTGGATGTCGTGGTGCCCGATATTTCTGCCCTGCAGGAGATGGATCTGGAACTCCATGCGATTCTGCTGACACACGGACATGAGGATCATATTGGCGGTCTGCCGTACCTCTGGCCGCATTTGAAGTTGCCCATTTACGGCACGCCGGTAACCCTGGCATTGGTGGAAGGAAAGTTGTCCGAGCATGGATTCAGGGCGGATTTGCGCCCCTTTGCCGCCGAGAGCGAACGGGTTGATGTGGGACCATTTGCCGTGGAAGCCATCCATGTGACGCATTCCATCATGGATGCGTGTTCACTGGCGATCTGCACGCCGCCTGGCATCATTATCCATACCGGTGATTTCCGCTTTGACCCGGCACCGATTGATGGACGCCCGACGGCCATTCACCGTTTTTCCCAACTGGGTGATGAAGGTGTGATTTTGCTGGCTTCGGATTCAACCAATGCCACGCGGGCAGGCAGTGGCCCGTCGGAAAGAGTGGTTGGCCCGGCCCTGAAACAGGCCGTTGCCGGCTGTCGTGGCAAGGTTGTGGTGACGACATTTGCATCGAATATGTTTCGTATCCAGCAGATCATCGATGCTGCCGTAGCTTGTGGTCGCAAGGTGGCAGTCGCAGGACGCAGCCTTGAACGTAATATTGAGATTACGCAACGCTTGCAACGGCTGAACATTCCCGCCGGATCACTGGTTCCGATCAAGCAGGCCAACCAGTTACCTGCGCATGAATTACTGGTGATTGCCACCGGCTCGCAGGGTGAGAGTCGTGCTGCGCTGGCGCGTCTTGCACAGGGACGCTTCACCGGTCTGCAGTTGCAGGAAGGCGATCTGGTAATTTTTTCATCCAGTAATATTCCGGGCAATGAGCGTATTATTGCCGGCCTGTATAACCATATTTATCGTCGTGGCGCACGTATTCTGCATGCTGGCAAGGCACCGCTGCATGTGTCCGGGCATGCCCAGGCGCATGAACTGAAAATGATGATGCAGCTGGTGCGGCCGAAATTCTTTTATCCGGTACATGGCGAGTACCGCAATCTGATCGAACATCGTGATCTGGCTACGGCCATCGGAATCGATTATGAACGGACCGTCATTGCCGAAAATGGCCAGAGTGTCATGGTCGAGACGGATCGCGTGTATGTCGGTGAGCATTTCCATGCTGGTGCGGTCTTCGTTGATGGCACCAGTCGGGATGAAATTGACGATCTGGTTCTGCGTGACCGCCGCATCCTGGCTGAAGATGGCATGATTTCGGCAACGGTACTGATCAGCCAGTATGAAGGCCGTCTGCTGGGTGATCCGCAACTGGTGGCGCGTGGCGTGCTCAGTTCCGATGTCAGTGCCGAGCGCTTGCAGGATATTGGCGATGAATTGCAGCGCCATCTTGAACAGCTGGGACAGGAAACGCTAGGTGATATTGAGACGGCAAAGGAAGAAATTCGTCTGTTTGTGCGACGCTGGTGCAAGCGCAATATTGGACGGCGTCCGATGGTATTGCCGGTTGTGCTGGAGGTGTAATTGGACGTTCGTGCACTGACACGTGAGGCCGTCGCATTGATTGTCATGGGCATGGCGGCGTTGCTGTTTCTGGCGCTCTACAGCTATCAGCCTGCGGATCCTTCTTTCAATCATGCCACATCTGCCGATGCTAGCAATCTGCTGGGGGTGGTGGGCTCCTACAGCGCTGACTTTTTCTATCAGCTGTTTGGTCTTGCATCCTGGGTCATCGGGCTGCTGGTGGTTGTGGTAGCGTTTCGTATTGCCACCAATCGGCATCCGTTTTTCGGGCCATGGACGTCATTGATGTGGTTACCGTTTATTCTGGCACTGGCCGGTTTGCTGCATGCGTATGTGCATATTCCGGGCCTGCATTTGCCTGTTGGCGCAGGCGGAGTATTGGGCGCGAAAATTGTCGATGGTCTGTCCTATCCGTTGCATGCCGTGGGCAGGGATATTGTGCTGGTGACGCTGGCTTTAAGCAGCTTTGTCGCGGCTGCACATTTTTCGCTGCTGCGTTTTCTGCGCCAGGCTGCTGGCGCTGTTACCTCGGCGCTTGGCATATTGGGGCAATGGCTGATCAACCTGCGTTCCCGTGCATCGTTGCGCAAGGAACGTCTTGACGGACGGGAAGAACGCAAAAAGACACGCCAGAAACGTCCCGAGCATATTGCCAAATCAAAACCAGAGGTGGCCAAGCCTGCCGAAGTCAGGGTTTCCACTCGGGCACGCAAGGAACAGCAGGCGGAGCTCGGTTTCAAGGAGCCGTCGGCTTCCGGTTTTAAACTGCCATCGCTGCATCTGTTTTCCGGCGGCAGAAAACCCAAACACAAGCATGATCAGGCTGCACTTCAGGCTATGGCGCGCATGCTGGAGAAAAAATTGCTCGATTATCGCGTTGATGGACATGTCGTGGCCGTACAGCCAGGTCCTGTGGTGACGCAGTTTGAACTGGAGCCGTCGCCAGGCACCAAGGTCAGTCGCATTATTGCCTTGCAGGATGATCTGGCGCGGGCGATGGCGGCCGTCAGTGTGCGCGTGGCCGGCAATATTCCGGGCAAGAGTGTTATCGGCATTGAAATCCCCAATGAAGAGCGGGAAGTGGTCAGCCTGCATGAAGTTATGGCCAGCGATGCCTTTTCCAGCAAGAAACATACCTTGCCCATGGCGCTGGGCGTGGATATTGCCGGTCAGCCTGTGGTGGCTGATCTGGCGAAGATGCCGCATCTTTTGGTGGCCGGTACGACCGGGTCGGGCAAATCGGTGGCCGTCAACGGCATGATCTGTTCCTTGCTGATGAGTTATGCGCCTGCGGATTTGCGCCTGATTCTTGTTGATCCGAAGATGCTGGAGCTGTCCATCTATGATGATATTCCGCACCTGCTGGTGCCGGTGGTAACCAATCCGACGAAGGCAGCCAAGGCTTTGGCCTGGGCCGTTTATGAAATGGAGCGGCGTTATCGTTTGATGTCCGAAGCCAAGGTGCGCAATATCGATGGCTATAACCGCACTGTACAGAAACAACAGCAGGCCGAGCGCTTGCCTTACATTGTTATTATTATTGATGAGCTGGCGGATCTGATGATGGTCGCGGGCAAGGAAGTGGAGCAGTCGATCTGTCGTCTGGCGCAGAAAGCGCGCGCGGCAGGCTTGCACCTGATTTTGGCCACCCAGCGACCCAGTGTCGATGTGATTACCGGTTTGATCAAGGCGAACCTGCCAAGCCGTATTTCGTTTCAGGTTTCCTCCAAAATCGATTCGCGAACGATCCTGGATCAGATGGGTGCAGAGCAGTTGCTGGGGCAGGGCGACAGCCTGTTCCTCAGTGGCGGACGTGAGCTTAAGCGCGTGCATGGTGCCTTTGTTTCCGATGCAGAAGTACTGGCTTTGGTGGAACATCTGAAAGCACAGGGCGAACCGGAATATCGCGAGGAAGTATTCGAAGTGCCGACGTCGCCAGATGCCGCAGCAAATGATGCGCAGGCTGCGAATGAACATGATGAAAAATATGATGAAGCAGCCAGTCTGGTGATTGAAAAAGGGCAGTGTTCGGTATCCATGGTACAGCGCTATTTGCGCATCGGTTATAACCGGGCCAGCCGGATTGTGGAACAGATGGAACGCGAAGGGCTGGTGAGTGCGCCGGGTTCCGGCGGCATACGCAAGGTGCTGGCACGTTCGAGCGAGGATGGCGGCGGAGTGATCGAATGAAGATTCGTTGCGCGCTGCTGTTACTCTTGCTGCTGCCAGTATTTGCCGCTCAGGCAAGCGAGCGCGATGCGTTGATGCAGCGCATTGCCGGTTTTTCGCATGCGCAGGGGTTTTCCTGTCAGTTCAGGCAGAACATCCAGTTTCCGGATGGTAGCGGACAACAGTATTCCGGGGCGATTGAAATTCTGCGACCGGGAAAGTTTCGCTGGGTTTATAAGCAGCCTTACGAGCAGCTATATGTCGGTGATGGCAGTGTCATATGGCATTATGAACCGGACCTGATGCAGGTACAGCGCCTGGGGAATCTGGATGCTGTAGACCCGGTGGTCATGCAATTGCTGGATGGACGGGTGCAGCCGGAGTCGCTGGAGCTTATGGATGCGGCACATCAGGCCTCAACACATACCGATGTGTACACGATTCGTATCGGCAATAGCGCACCGGTTCGCCTGGCTTTTGATGCGGCGGGGCAACTGGTATACGTTGAAACTACGGATGCATTGGGGAATGCCAATCGCATCAGTTTTACGCAGTGTTCACTGGTTGCGCCGTCGGCCAAACACTTTATCTTTCATGCCCCTGACGGAGTGGATGTCGTAGATGTGCGGGCACAGGAGTAGGGATACCATGTTGAGAAAAGTAATCGTGATGATGTTCGGCCTGCTGGGTATATCTGCTCCGCTTCAGGCCGCGGGTTTTTTGCAAAGTGAGCTAGCGGCATCTGCGGCCGGTGTCGGCAATGCATTTGTTGCCACGGCGGATGATGTGGCGGCAGCCATTTACAACCCTTCGGGCAAGGCCTGGCAGGATGGCTGGGATTTATCGATGGGCTATATTGTCGATTACCGGGATTCCTCGGTTCGTCTACCTGCTGGCGTAGCGCCCAATAACGGTTCCGAACCTAATATGTTCTATTTTTACGGCGGATGGATGCCGCTGGATAGTTCGCTGGGCATCACCTTTGCCTATGCGCCGATGTATCATATTCAGAATGACTGGGGATTGGTGTTTGGTGCGGCGGCAGGAAACACTTCGCTGCGCGTGGATGATATTGCCATGGATGCCGTCTACGCAGTCAACAGCTCACTGGCTGTAAGTCTGGGGGCGGACTGGTATCTCTCCGACATCACCATGGTGCAGGGTGGCGTAACGTTCAAGGATCGGGATTTGACGAGCTTTGGTGGCCATGCTTCCTTGCTGTGGAAGCCAGCGCCGGGTTGGTCATTGGGCGTTAATGCCCGCTCCGGTGCATCGATCAATATGTCCAGCGGCAATCAGAAAATGACTATCAAACTGCCTGATCAGATACAGGCCGGGCTGGCCTACCTTATTGCTGATCGCTGGCGTCTGGAAGGGGATGTGCAATGGGTTCGCTGGTCTTCGATTGGTGATATGAATGTTACATCCGGCGGAACGGTTGTGATGGCAAATCCGCTGAATCTGAGGGATACCATCTCGGCTATGGCCGGTCTGACCTGGACGTTGCGTGAAAATACGCAGGTGCGTCTGGGCTATGCTTATGAGCAGGGCGCCCAGAAGAGCCAGGGGTTTAATCCGCTGATTAGCGATCAGGATGGGCACAGGGTTTCCCTGGGCGGCGGTGGCGAGGCATTTGGTCTGCATCTGGACGCCGTTTATAGCTACACCTTTTATCCGAAGAAGACCGTTAGCGGACCTTACGCCGGCACATACAGGGATCGCCGCCAGATGTTGGCATTATCCATGTCCAAGCATTTCTGAGCGAGAACGGGAACTACCATCAGACAAGCAACGCTGCTGACTTCTGCTGCACGGGTGCCATTGGCACATCGTTTGAGGCCGGTAACGCTGGATGAATTTGTCGGTCAGCGCAAATTAACGGAGAAGGATGCCTGGTTTGCTGCTATGTTGCAGGAAGGAAAGGCTGTTTCCTGCATTTTCTGGGGGCCACCGGGGGTGGGAAAAACCACGCTGGCGATGATCATGGCTGAAGCTGCACGGTTACCGTTTGCACAGTTATCGGCGGTATCTGCCGGTAAGGCCGAGGTTCAGGCCATTGTGCATCAGGCCAAAAGCAAAAATGAAACCTGGCTGTTGTTTCTGGATGAAATTCATCGTTTTAACAAGGCACAGCAGGATGTGTTGCTGCCGTATATCGAGGATGGTACGTTGATTCTTGTCGGTGCCACTACCGAGAATCCTTCCTTTTCGCTCAATAATGCCCTGTTATCCCGTTGCCGTCTGATTGTGCTTGAAGTACTGGGTGAGGATGAACTGGTGATGATTCTGCAGCGAGCCTGCAAGATATTGGCACAAACGAATCCCCGTTTTGGTGTGCAGAGGCAAGCACTGAAACTGCTTGCCTCTGGCAGCCAGGGTGATGCGCGTTATGCGCTGAATCAGCTGGAAGCATTGTATGAAGCTGATGCCGGGCAGTGTTGGGATGAAGCACAGGTGCGCATACATTTGATGGCGCGTGCTGCACGTTATGATCGTGATGGTGATGCCCATTACGCGCTGATTTCCGCATTGCATAAATCAGTGCGCGATTCTGATGCCGATGCGGCTTGCTACTGGCTGGCACGCATGCTGGAGGCAGGTGAGACACCATTGTATCTTGCCCGCCGACTGATCCGCATGGCCACCGAAGATATCGGGCTGGCGGATCCGCGGGCGCTGGCGGTTACGCTGGATGCGCATCGCATGTTTGAAATACTCGGCTCACCTGAAGGCGAGCAGGGATTGTTTGAGGCTGTGGTTTATCTTGCACTGGCACCGAAAAGCAATGCGTTGTATCAGGCGGAAACCTCGGCGCGCCAGCTTGCGCGCACAACGGCCGACGCGGATGTGCCGCTGCATTTGCGTAATGCGTCGACGCGGATGATGAGGGACCTTGGCTATGGACGCGATTATCAATATGCGCACGATGAGCCGGATGCCGTTGTGGCACAGCGGCATTTTCCGGATGATATGGATGAGGCAAGCCTGTATCGACCGGCTGAGCGTGGTTTTGAACGCACGCTGAAAGAGCGCATGCAATGGCTGGCGGAACGACGCCGTCAGGTGAGGGAGGAAGAATAATGGTGCGTCAGCTTGTGGTAGTTGCAGCCGGAGGAGCTATCGGCGCGGTATTGCGTTGGCTGGCATCTTCGTCAGTGCAAAAGCTGGCCAGCGGTGCGTTCCCCTGGGGTACCTTTTTTGTTAATGCACTGGGCAGTTTCCTGCTGGGCTTTTTGTTTGTCTGGCTGCTTGAACGCTCCGCCGGCAGTGAATTATGGCGACTGGCCATTACGGTTGGCTTTCTGGGCGCCTTTACGACCTTTTCCACCTATTCACTCGAATCGGTCCGCCTGTTGCAGGAAGGCGCATACGGTCTGGCGCTGGGCAATGTTCTTGGCCAGGTGATTGTTTGTCTGACCCTGACCTGGCTCGGGGTTCAGCTGGCGCGTTTGTTATAGCTCTTCAAATACCGTACCGACACCTTCATCGGTAAACAGTTCCAGCAGCAGGGCATGCGGAATACGCCCGTCAATGATATGCGCCTGTCCCACACCGTGACTGATGGCATCCAGACAGCAATTAACCTTGGGGATCATACCGCCGGCGATCGTACCGTCCGCAATTAATGTTTCTGCCTGTTCCCGGTTGAGGCTGGATACCAGCGTCTTTTGCTGATCGAGTACGCCGGGCACATCGGTCAGCAGAACCAGTTTGGCTGCACCCATAGCTTGGGCAATGGCAGCGGCTACGAGATCGGCGTTGATATTGTAGCTCTGTGCATCGTCCCTGTGATAACCGACGGGAGCAATGACCGGTACAAAGCGATCTTTTTCAAGGATATGCAGGATATCTGTATTGATACGATGTACCTGGCCGACATGACCGAGATCGATAATCTCCGGTACATCCAGTTCCGGTGCATTGCGTTTGATGGCCAGTTTGCGGGCGCAAATCAGGCCGCCGTCCTTGCCGGACAGGCCGACAGCCTTGCCGCCTGCACTGTTGATATTGGCTACGATTTCCTTGTTAACAAGACCGGCCAGTACCATTTCGACGATGTCCATCGTTTCGCGATCGGTGACGCGCATGCCTTCGATAAAGCGGCTTTCCTTGCCGATTTTATCCAGCAATTGTCCGATCTGCGGGCCGCCGCCATGAACAACAACGGGATTGATGCCCACCTGTTTAAGCAGGGTGATATCCATGGCGAAACTACGCTTGAGTTCGTCTTCGACCATAGCATGGCCGCCATATTTGATGACGATGGTTTGATCGGCAAAACGCTGCAGATAGGGCAGGGCCTCAATCAGTGTCCGTGCTCTGGCGTCCGCGTGTCTCATGCGTCGGCCTCTTCCAGAGGTATGGTTTTCCGTTTGTGTACTGGTTCGCGATCGAGCAGAGATGAGATCATCCACAGCAGGCCGGCAACGGCCAGTGTAATGCCCAGACTTAAGGCGATGCGCGAATCGTTCGGGTCATGCAGTTGGTTACCCAGCGGAATAAAGACCAGCAGTGCACTGGCGATAACAGCAAAACGCGTCCAGGCCACGCTTTGACGGAACAGCACGCTGGCTGCCCCGGGAACGGAAAGCAACGCGAACAGCGTCACGATGATCCAGTGTTTTTCACCATCTACCGCACTTAATGTGGCCATGATATCGCCACTGCCGGCAAGACGCGATTCCACAGCGGCACCGGCAAACAGAATCAATACGGCGGCAATCGTCCACATCAGCCATCCTGTCCAGATGCGCTGACGGGCCAGATGGTTGGTCCAGACTGCGTTGCCAATAACGTAAGTGAGCGCGGCGAAAATCATGCCCCAATGGGCAATCTGGAAATCGATTTGCATGCGATACCTCCGGTGAATGGCGCCCATTGTAGCAATTATTTGGCTAAGGAGTAGCACAAGCAAAGCCTTGCTCGAAAATTATGAGGCTAGGATATAGGCATGCGTGTCTAAAAATTAGGCAAACATCACAAAAATCAGGGGTCGTGATGACTATTTTCGGGCGTTTTTCATTTTGGCATGCTATATGCTGGGGGTTGTGTGCCCACTTTGAATATGGGATTTGAAAGGAGAGAATAACAATGAAGAAAAAAATATTTCTTGCAGCTTTGTTTGCCGGCCTGATGGGCATGGGGCAGCATGGTGTTGTCACAGCAAAGGCAGAAGATATATCGATATCCGGTGATATTGGTGCATTTAGCCAATATGTATGGCGTGGTGTTGCACAGAATGGCAGTAAGGCAGCGGTACAGGGTGATTTGGGTGTTTCGTATGGTGGACTATCTGCCTCGATGTGGTTCTCCAACTCCTATCCTTCTCCCGAGCCGCAGTTTGCTGGTAAGGACGTAGTTGAATTTGACTGGACTGCGGATTACTCCGGTTCCATTGGCGACACTGGCCTGGGATATTCCGTGGGTGCTATTTACTATACCTATCTGTATGACGCTCATTCCAATTTTGTTGAGTTATATGGGGGGATTTCATACGACGCACCGATTTCGCCATCGGTAACGGTATATTACACGACCAAGGGTAATGATAGTGGTTTCTACAAAACCGGTGATGTTTGGGTGGACTTCGGTTTGTCCGGTTCAGTTGCCGGCTTTGATCTGTCAGCGACGGGCTCCTATGTGAGCTGGAAGGCTGATGCAATCAAGCGACCGGTCGTTGCGGGACTGGATATGTACAAGAACGGTGTGGCTGTTGTTGCCTTGGGGCTGAGTAAAGACGTAACGGCAGGGGATGTGACGATTACCCCTTCGGCAACGGTAACTATTCCGACTGTCTCCAAGTCTGTTGATGGCAATCAGTATATTTATGGAACGGCTGTAAAAACTGAATTTATTGCCGGTGTGAATATCGCCTACTGATTTTCTGATCCCCCTGATCAGAAAAGGGACCGGGGGACGGCTGCACCCGTCCCCCGGGACTTCAAAGATTTAAGATCGTTGTCAAAAACCCATGAAGGAGAGCTATTATGAAAATGATTACTGCCATCATCAAGCCATTTAAGCTGGATGATGTGAAAGAGGCGCTGACCAGCCTCGGTATCACTGGCCTGACCGTGACCGAAGTGCGTGGTTACGGGCGTCAGAAGGGACATACCGAACTGTATCGCGGCGCGGAATACAATGTCGACTTTATTCCCAAGACCGAAATTACAACTGTTGTTGAGGCATCACAGGTTGATGCCGTCATTGATGCGATCGTGAAAGCGGCACGTTCCGGCAAGGTCGGTGACGGCAAGATTTTTGTTTCAGATGTTGCAAAAGTGGTTCGGATTCGCACCGGCGAAGCCGATGCTGATGCATTGAATTGAGGGAGTGGAGGATTAACCCATGAATATGAAATCATTGATGACCAAGGCAGTCATGTTGCCGGCGGCCCTGTTGCTGCCACAGATGGCATTTGCCGAAGATACACTGAATTCAGGCGATACGGCCTGGATGATTACTGCAACGGCATTGGTGCTGTTGATGACATTGCCCGGCCTGGCGCTGTTTTACGGCGGCATGGTGCGCAAGAAGAATATTCTTTCAATGTGCATGCAGACACTGGCCATTGCTTCGCTGATGAGCGTGCTGTGGGTTGTTGTCGGCTATTCGCTGGCATTCAGCGAGGGTTCAGCCTTTATCGGTGGTCTGGGCAAAGCTTTCTTCTCGGGCGTTGGCTATGACACACTGTCCGGCTCTATTCCGGAAACGGTATTTGCTACATTCCAGATGACGTTTGCGATTATTACACCGGTGCTGATTATCGGTGCCTTTGCCGAGCGCATGAAGTTCTCTGCGGTGATGCTGTTTACCGGCATCTGGGTACTGGCGGTGTATGCGCCGATCTGTCACTGGGTATGGGGCGGTGGCTTCCTGGGCGATTTGGGTACGCTGGACTTTGCCGGTGGCACCGTCGTGCATATTAATGCCGGTGTTGCGGGCCTGGTGTGCGCGCTGGTGCTGGGCAAACGTATCGGCTATCCGAAAGAAGCCATTTTGCCGCATAATCTGACGCTGACGATGATTGGTGCTGCCCTGCTGTGGGTTGGCTGGTTCGGTTTCAATGCCGGCTCCGAGTTGGCTGCTGACGGTACGGCAGGCATGGCCTTGCTAGTGACACAGGTTGCAACGGCCATGGCGGTGCTAGCATGGAGCGTGGCCGAGTATGTTGTGTTTAAGAAGGCCAGTCTGCTTGGCGCCTGTTCTGGTGCGGTTGCGGGACTTGTAGCCATTACGCCGGCATCCGGTTTTGTCGGTCCGGTGGGTGCACTGGCGATTGGTGCAGCTGCCGGTATTGCCTGCTTCTGTGCTGTGGTCTTCATGAAGCGCGCCTTTGGCTATGACGATTCACTGGATGCCTTCGGTGTACATGGTATCGGTGGTATTGTTGGTGCAATTTTGACCGGTGTTTTCGTGTCTTCATCGTTCGGTGGTGCCGGTCTGGCTGAGGGTATGACCATTGGCAGCCAGGTGATGGTGCAGCTTGAAGCCATTGCGGCGACGATTGCCTATTGTGCGGTCGTAACTTTCGTGATCCTTAAAGTGCTGGATGCCATGATTGGCCTGCGCGTTAGTCATGATGAAGAACGTGAAGGCTTGGATATCACCCAGCATGGTGAGCAGGTTTACGAATAATTCTCTCCTGAGCGGGGCAGGTAGCCCGCTTGCCGAATAGGGGTTTGCATGTGCATGGTAACAACAACCCGGTAAAACAAATCCATGTACTGCAGCAGCAGGGCGGGGCGGAGGCTTGAGCCTCCGCTTCCTCTCTACCTAATGTGATTCGGGGGTGTTTATCCCGCTGCTTAAATCATTGCCCTCAATGCCTAATCGATAGGCATTTCCTTTCGGCATTCTGCGTAAAAAATCAACAAATTCCCCATTGCAGAAATGGCATGATAATTGCTTGGACGTTTCCATCTGTGTATACACGGAGTTATAAGTAGAAAGGGGGAACAGACTGTGAAACAGATTGTTGCTGTGATCAAGCCGTTCAAGCTTGATGATGTGAAAGATGCGCTGCTTGAAGCCGGTATTTCCGGTATGACGGTCACCGAGGTCAAAGGGCACGGACGCCAGAAGGGGCACACCGAGCTATATCGTGGTGCGGAATATGTCGTTGATTTTGTGCCTAAGGTGGAAATCAGTGTTGTGGTTACCGACGAACGCGTGGATGAAGTGGTGGAGACCATCCGGGAAGCGGCCAATACCGGCAAGGTCGGTGATGGCAAGATTTTCGTTTCGGCGGTGGAGCGGGTCATCCGTATTCGCACCGGTGAGGAAAACCAGGACGCACTGCTTTAGAGAATTAATCATTTTATTATTTAATATCAGGGGGATAAACAAACAATGAATACTGCAGGATTCGATGTATTTTTTCTCACCATGGGTGCAGCCATGGTGTTGGCCATGCATGCCGGCTTTGCCTTTCTTGAGGTAGGCACGGTACGCAAAAAGAATCAGGTGAATGCACTGGTTCGCGTACTCAGTGATTTCGGGTTTTCGACACTGGCCTATTTCTTCGTCGGCTTTTTTATGGCCTATGGCATTACGTTTTTTGCGCCGGTGTCCGAAATTTCGGTCATTGGCGACAAGGCCAACGGCTATGAAATGGTCCATTTCTTTTTCTTGCTGACCTTTGCCGCAGCCATTCCGGCCATTATTTCCGGTGGTATTACCGAGCGTGTTCGTTTCTGGCCGAATGCCGTGGCAACATTGCTATTGGTCGGCCTGGTCTATCCGTTCTATGAGGGGATGATCTGGGGCGGTAATTTCGGTTACCAGGCTTGGCTGGAGACAGCGTTTGGCGCAGGCTTTCATGACTTTGCCGGATCTGTTGTTGTGCATGGCATGGGCGGTTTTCTAGCACTAGGTGCTGTCGTGTTACTCGGGGCTCGCAGAGGGCGCTATACAGCGGATGGCAGGATCAATGCCATCCTGCCGTCAAATATTCCATTCCTCGCCCTGGGGTCATGGATTCTGTGCGTG
Source organism: uncultured Zetaproteobacteria bacterium (assembly GCA_964613235.1). Taxonomy (GTDB): domain Bacteria; phylum Pseudomonadota; class Zetaproteobacteria; order Mariprofundales; family Mariprofundaceae; genus J005. The sequence goes on from CAZTGM010000026.1 coordinate 23,548, forward strand.
GGGTGGTTCGGTTTTAACGTTATGAGTGCAGGCACGGCGGATGCTGCCTCCGGTCTGGTGGCCATCAATTCACTGTTGGCCATGGTTGGTGGTTTGATTGCAGCGCTGGTTGTTGGCCGGAACGATCCCGGTTTCGTACACAATGGCGCGCTGGCTGGCCTGGTAGCGATCTGTGCCGGTTCCGATATTGTGCATCCGATCGGCGCGCTGGTAATTGGTGCCATAGGCGGTGTTGGATTTGTGTTTGGTTTTCAACTTATTCAGAACAAGTTTAAGGTCGATGACGTGCTGGGTGTCGTACCGTTACATGGCGGAGCTGGCATCTGGGGTGGTATTGCCGCCGGTATATTCGGTTCCGAGGCGTTGGGTGGTGCCGGTGGCGTAACCTTCATGGCGCAACTGGTCGGTACGCTGACCGGACTGGTTATCGCTGTTGCAGGTGGTTTTATCGTCTATGGAGTGGTCAGGGCAATCATGGGATTGCGGATGGATGAGGAAGATGAATATCGTGGTGCGGATTTGTCAATCCATCAGATCAGTGCCTATCCTGAAGAGGATATGGCGCGGCACTGATTGCGCTGAACGCGACGAAATGCAGGCGCGGTTGTCAAAACCGCGCCTGTTTTTTTGTGTTCATAACACTGCTGTCCGGTTAAGAAATTAGCAGGAAGAAAGGAGGCCTGAATTCGCAA
>CAZTGM010000027.1:0-23666 GCA_964613235.1 uncultured Zetaproteobacteria bacterium
CTTCGGCTTCGGCTTCGGCTTCGGCTTCGGCTTCGGCTTCGGCTTCGGCTTCGGCTTCGGCGCGTTTTTTTTCTCCGCGACAGGTTTGCCCGGTTTCTTTTTTGTCTGTGGGGTTTTGTGTGGCGCGGATTTGGCGGCTTGCTGCATTTTGGCCAGATCGGCAGCCGAAATCATGGTGACCTGCACGCGCTTGAGCGGTTCCGGTTTGTGTTTTAATTGCCAGTAATTGAGTGCGATAAACGTGGCAAAAAACAGTACATGCAGCACCACTGCAATGATGATGTCCCGGCGGGTTGTGTCGGCCGGATCATCACAGCCGTAGCGGGAGGATGAAAAGACATGCCTGCTCATGTTGATGACACCGTGGCCGGGGCACAACGTATGCAGAGGTGGAGGCGGAACATATCCGGCAGGGTGCCGTTAATAACGTTCGGGTTCGGTTACCAGACCGACCTTGCGGATGCCGGCAGTTTCCAGCGCACCCATGACCTGTGCGACATGTTCATAGGGTGTTTTGGCGTCGCCGCGGATAAACACCGGCAAATCCGGTTTTTCCTTGCGCATAGCGGCAATACGTGGCGCCAGCTGATCCAGGGTAATGGCATGTTTTTGCAGAAAAATACTGCCATCGCTCTTGATGCTGATGACCAGCGGCTCGACATTTTGCTGCATCGGCGGGGATTGCGTATCCGGCAGATCCACATTGACACCCTGGGTTAGCAGGGGGGCGCTAACCATGAAGATGATCAACAGTACCAGCATCACATCCACCAGCGGCGTGACGTTGATTTCACCCATCGGTTCGGTGTCTTTATCCCATTTGCTGCTTCCGGCCCACATGATGTCAGTCCTTGATATGCCGCGAGATGATATTCAGAAACTCGCTGGAGAACTGTTCCATGCTGGAGGCCATGCGTTTTAAGTCAGCCGTGAACTTGTTGTAGGCAACAACGGCCGGAATGGCGGCAACCAGACCGAATGCCGTGGCCACGAGCGCCTCGGCGATGCCGGGTGCGACAGCGGCCAGCGAAGTATTATGTGTCAGTGCAATGCTCTGGAATGCATTCATGATGCCCCAGACCGTGCCGAACAGGCCGATGAAAGGGGATGTGGAACCGACCGTAGCCAGAAAGGCCAGGTGACGTGACAGGCGTTCCATTTCGCGGGAGAAGGCAGCATCGAGTGCGCGGCGAACTCCTTCCAGACCAGTGCCAGCTGTGATTTTTCCTTCGGCATGATGACTGGATTCGGCGCGCTGGCGCATGAATTCGCGGTAGCCGGCCTGGAAAATATTGGGCAGCACGCTGTTGGGAAATTGCTGCGGAATACCGGCCAGCACGGTGTCCATATCTGATCCGCCCCAGAACAGTTGTGTGAAGGTATCGGCTTCCTGACGTGTACGGCTGTAAAAGCGCCATTTGCCGACAATAATGGCCCAGGATGCAACGGAGAGCAGTAACAGCAGCAGCAATACACCCTGCACGACGAGTCCGGCATTGAGAATCAGATGAACAACGGATAAATCCTGAGTCATGGAAGCTCCTTTAACGGATAGGTATGGCGGTGAAAAAAGTCACGCAGGGCGGAAGGGATGCGCCGGATATTGCCATCGCGGCTGATGGCAGCCAGTCGGATGCGTCCTTCAACCAGCAGTGTATTGCACGGCTCGTGGAAGATACGCTGGTCAAAATGTACCTGTGCACCCGAATAGCGGATCAGGCGACTTTCAACACGCAGCAGATCATTGAAACGGGCAGGCTTGCGGTAATGCAGGTGTACCTCTGTAACGGCGAACAGCAGGTCGTGTTCGCGTTCGATCTGGTCCTGTTCAATGCCACCGGTGCGCAGGAATTCGGTGCGTGCCCGTTCCATGAATTTGAGGTAGTTGGCGTAATACACGACGCCACCGTGATCGGTGTCCTCATAATATACGCGGATGTTCATGCTGTGGATAAAGCCGGTCATAACAGTGATTCCTGACGTTCGTTGCCGGGCAGATCACGTTGCAGATGACTATAGGCCAGTGGTGTGGCGATTCTGCCACGCGGCGTGCGTGCGATCAGACCTTCCTGCATCAGATAGGGCTCGAGCACATCCTCAATGGTATCCTTTTCCTCGGAAATGGAGGCAGCCAGCGTATCCAGCCCGACAGGCCCGCCGTTGAATTTGTCGATCATGGTCAGCAGTAGCTGGCGATCCTGGGCATCGAGACCGAGCATATCCACGTCCAGACGTTGCAGTGCAGAGTCGGCCACTTTGCGGGTGATGATGCCATCATGCTCGATTTCGGCAAAATCGCGTACCCGGCGCAACAGACGATTGGCGATGCGCGGCGTGCCGCGCGAACGGCGGGCAATTTCCAGTGCGCCATCCTTGTCTGTATGGATATTTAACAACGTTGCTGAGCGTTTGACGATATGAGCCAGTTCGTCATGGCTGTAGAACTGCAGGCGTTCGACAATACCGAAACGATCCCGTAACGGATTGGTCAGCAGGCCGGCGCGCGTGGTGGCACCGATCAGGGTGAAGCGCGGCAGGTCCATCTTTAGTGAACGGGCGGCCGGTCCCTGGCCGATGACGATATCCAGCTGAAAATCTTCCATGGCCGGATAAAGAATCTCCTCCACCTGTGGGCTGAGCCGGTGAATTTCGTCGATGAACAGCACATCGCCCGGTTCGATATTGGTGATCATGGCCGCCAGATCGCCGGGGCGCTCGATGACCGGGCCGGAGGTGCTTTTGATATTTACCCCCATTTCATGCGCAATGATGTTGGCCAGCGTTGTCTTGCCCAGTCCCGGTGGGCCAAACAGCAGCATATGATCAAGGGCTTCCTGACGGCTTTTTGCTGCCTGGATGTAGACGCGCAGATTGCTGCGGATTTTGGCCTGGCCGACATATTCATCCAGACTGGTGGGACGCAGTGCGCTATCCCAGCGGTCGCCGCCGGCATCGACCGGTGAGATCAGACGTTCTGAGCCACTGCTATCAGGATTCATTTCGCTGTGCATATGCTTACCCAAGCAGCTTCAGCGCGGCACGGAACATGGTTTCGAAATCGCCGGCTTCAACCTGTTTGAGTACGATGTCGACCTGCTGAGCCTTGTAACCCAGATTGACCAGGGCGGAATGTACATCCTGTCGACCGGGTGTCGGTGCGGTGGTGCCGCTATCATCCGTATGGGTGATTTTGCCATGCAACTCGAGAATCAGCCGCTGGGCAGTTTTTTTGCCCACGCCCGGCGTACGGGAGATGGCGGTGATATCGGCCTGTTCGATGGCCTGTCTGAGTTCTGCAGCAGACAGACCGGACATCAGGTTCAGGGCCATGCGCGCACCGATGCCGGAGACTGTATTCAGCTGGCGAAACAATGCCCGGTCCTGTGCTGATTCGAAGCCGAACAGTGTGATCTGATCTTCGCGCACATGGGTATGAATGGACAGCTCTGCATGGCTGCCGGTTTTAAATCGTCCCAGTGTCAGCAAGCTGACGTGTACCTCATAGCCGATGCCAGCCGTTTCCAGCAGCAGCAGGCCTGCCGGGTCGATATCGCGCACCGTACCGGATAACCAGCCGATCATGTGCGTTTTTCCTGAAATGTTTGCATGGGGCTATGATGCGCATGACAGATGGCTACGGCAAGTGCATCTGCAGCGTCTTCGGCCAGCGGTTCCGGTGGATGCAGCAGCATGCGAATCATGTGCTGTACCTGTTGTTTTTCGGCGCGTCCGAAACCGACCACGGCTTGCTTTATCTGTGTCGGTGAATAGGGCGAAACACGCAGTTCATTGGCGCCGCAGGCGGCTACCAGTGCGCCGCGCGCCTGCCCCAGTTTAAGTGCCGATGCGGCATTTTTGGCAACGAATACATCCTCGATGCCCGCCGATATCGGCTCGAATTCGCGGATGATATCACTCAGGTGGCTGAACAGCATGTGCAGGCGGCGATCGAAATCGCCACTGCCACAGCGAATAACCGTGTGGTATACATGCTGCAGCCGGGAACCCTGAATATCGATGATCCCGACACCGGTTTTCTGCGACCCGGGATCGACGCCAAGTAAACGCATCAGCTGTTGATGCGTTCGAGTTCTTGCTCGGAGATATCATAGTTGGCATAGACATTTTGCACATCGTCCAGTTCTTCCAGCCGGTCGATCAGTGCCAGCAGTTTTTCCGCCGTCTCGCCTTCCACGGCAATGGTGTTTTCTGGCAACCAGGAAATTTCGGCTAGTTGCGGTTGCAGACCTGCCTCCTCAAATGCCTGTTGTACATCGCCGAATGCGGCCGGTTCGGTGGTGACCAGGATGCAGCCTTCTTCCGCTTTGTCTTCCACATCCTCAGCGCCGGCTTCCAGTGCGATATCCATGATCTGTTCTTCATCGCAGTCATTACGATCGAAAACGAACTGGCCTTTTTGATGGAACATCCAGCTAACGCAGCCGGACTCGCCCATATTGCCGCCGCCTTTGTTGAAGGCAGAGCGCACATCGGAAACGGTGCGATTGCGGTTATCGGTCATGCAGTCGACGATGATGGCTACACCGCCCTGGCCATAGCCCTCATAGCGAATTTCTTCGATATTGGCACCATCAGCGCCGCCGGTACCGCGGGCAATGGCGCGCTCGATATTGTCTTTCGGCATATTAACGCTTTTGGCTGCCGTAATGGCTGCACGCAGGCGCGGATTGGCATCGGGATCGCCGCCACCGGTACGTGCTGCCACGGTGATTTCACGAATATAGCGGGTGAATACCTGGCCGCGCTTGGCATCGGCTGCCGCTTTTTTATGTTTGATACTGGACCATTTATTATGTCCTGCCATGCTCGCTGTTCTCCTGTGTTCATGGGCTTGTTGCTATTGCGCTGAAGCGCGGGTGAAATGTCTGCATTCGACAATGCTGACCGGTGTTCAGTGCCGGAAGCCCGAATTTGGCCGCAGGCTAACATTGTGGCCGGGTGGCGTCATGGGGGTGAACAGTCCCTAGATGCGTTCAGCCAGGTTGGTCATGATCTTTGACGTTAGTTTCATCATTTGTTTAACGGGTGGCGGGAGTTGTGCTGCCCCCAGTTCTTCGGCCAGATCGGCATGGCCCTGTTCATCCACCTTCATCTGGCTGACGATTTCCCGGCTGCGCCGATCCTGTTCGGGCAAACGTTGCAGGTGACTGTCCAGATGGCGAACCACCTGTTTTTCAGTTTCGGCCAGGAAGCCGAGATTCCAGCGGTCACCGGCAATGCCGGCAATGACGCCAATGGCAAAAGAACCGCCATACCAGAATGGATCGAGCATGGAAGGGCGGGCGCCAAGTTCGTGAAGGCGTCGCCGGCACCAGTTCAGGTGATCACTTTCCTCGATGGATGCCTGCTTGAGTTTGGCGGCAAGTGATGGGTCACAAGCAGTCAGGCTTTGGCCCTGATACAGCGCCTGAGCTGCCATTTCGCCGGCATGGTTGACGCGCATCAGACCGCTGGCCAGTTTTTTTTCTTCCTCGTTTAATGGTGCGTCGTCGGCAGCTTTTTCTGCCGGATAATCGCGGGAACTTTTCTGTTCGCAAAAAATGTTGTTCAGGGCTCGATCCAGCTCACATATGATGCGGTCGGCCAGTGTGTGGTGGCGGAGATGCTTGCTCATGTCAGTAGTGTATCCGGGTGTGATTTTGCTGCAAGTTATTTTGCGTTGATGTATGTATTTTCAGGCTTTTTTATGCTTGTCCACAGAAGCTGTGGATAAATGTGTGGATAAATGTGTCCGGATGCTTGCAGAAAAGGGAAATGTGCCATCTTCCGATCTATTGCCTAATATTTAATCAGTATAAATAGGCTATTATTTTCAAATGGTTACATTGCCAATGTGATGTTTGTTTGCAGCTTTGTTTAAGATATTACTTTTACCGGGCTCGAAGCCATATTCTGGTGGATAACCCGTGTCAGAATGATGACATGAGCAGCATATTGGCAGTTTTTATGCCGCGTTCCATGGCGAACTCGATGGTTGCCGGAAGCCCTCCGGGCTGAGGGTATTCCATGGCATTGATGATGCCCGGCGGCAGGGGGGCGGGTTGTTGACGGGTACGCACGAGTGCGGTCGCACGCTGCTCGCAGACAAGGCGCACATGGCTGGGTTTCAGGGGGGCGTATTGTGGTATGATCTGTTCCAGTTCACGGCAGACTTGTCGGACGATGTCTGCGTGGTGATCGGGTCGAAAGGCACTGATGACGATGCACAGGTGGGACAGCTCGGGTTTGTCGAACATCTGGGCGGTGACGTCGAAGAACCATTGTCCCTGAGTGCCGATGCCACCGATGAGGGGATGAGGCAGGCGCACTGGTTGTTGAAACCACAGATGAATATTGGTGATCGGATTGCTGGCGAGATTTACAGTTTGTCCGGTCAGGCTGCGTTGATGCCATGGGGCAATGGCCATAACGATACGGCGAGCAGCAAAGCGGCTGCCACAACGGCTTTCTATGCTGATGTTGTTGTGGTGGTGATGGATGTGGCTGGCGCGCATGCCGGTATGGATGTCGACGCCGCATTGCCGGGCTTTCTGTTCCAGTCGGGCAATCAGGCCACAGGACAGCGGCTGATTGAACCAGCCCAGCCGGGCTCGGCCGTGGCTGGAGAAGCTCTGTTTCAATACCCGGAAAAAGCTGCCGGCATGTGCCTGTTGCATGGATTCGTTCATGGCTCCCAGACACAGGGGCTCCAGAAGATCCCGCTTGAGTTCGCAGGGGATGTGCAGGCGCTGTAGCCATGCGGCCACATGTTCGTTACTGCGGGGCGGTTGCAGGGCCAGGCGCAGCATACCGGCGGCACTGTGCCAGTGGTGCCCGGGCAGGGTGGACAGATGTCGCAGTAGGGCCAGTGGCAGAGGCCAGGATGTATCGGGCTTCAGACTGAAGAAACCTCGTTCCTTATCCCATAACGGAAGTTCCAGTGAAGGCTGCCAGTGTACCAGATCTTCGGCGCTGCAGTGGGCGAGAAAGCGTCGCGTGTGTGTATAGGCGCCGATAAGCAGATGCGGGCCATGATCCACCCATTCGTGTGCATGGCGGTCATAAAATGAGGCGGTGCGCCCCCCCAGATGCGGAGAGGCTTCAAGCAGCGTGGTGGTGAGCCCGTGTTCGGCCAGCGTGATGGCACAACTTAAGCCGGTCAGTCCACCACCGATAATCAGAACGTCGTCGGGCATGTGTTGCTAGGGCCTAGGAAGTCAGCCGTATCGGTCGAGCGGAAGCTTCGGCGCGTTTTTCCCGGCGCCACATACGGGCGGCGATCCACAGCTTGCGCAGGGGCGAGATATGGGCCGAGCAGGTAATCACATCATAATCATTATTTCTGATGCGGGTCAGCTGGGCGTGGTAGATGGCGGCCATAAGCAGGGAGGGGCGCAGGGATGTGCGATCTTCAGCGGGCAGCAGTTCCAGTGCCTGACGGTATTTTTCCTCGGCGCGATCGGCATAGTGATGAATCAGTGTCTTTAGTGCCTGCGAGCATGTCTTCTCCTTGAAGTCCTGATCGCGCACATTGAAGCGAATGCGATCTTCCTGCGACAGGTAGATGCGTCCGACCAGGGCATCTTCACGGATATCGCGAAGAATATTGGTCAGTTGCAGTGCCTCGCCGAGATGCGTGGCGAACATGCGCGATTGTCTGTTGCGATAGCCGAAGATTTCAATGGACAACAGGCCGACGGCGCCGGCTACACGATAGCAATACAGGGACAGATCGGCCTGCTTGAGTATGGGCTGGCGATTGATATCCATGAGCATGCCGTCGATGATTTCACGGAACAGTTCCTCGTCGATGGAGAAATGCTCTCTGGCCCGATTCAGTTCCTTGCCGACCGGGTGGCGGGGCTGGCCGGCAAAGCAGCGCTGCAATTCATCCTGCCAGAAAGCCAGTTTGCCGGTGGCGACCTGACGATCGCTGACCTGGTCGGCGATGTCATCCACTTCGCGGCAAAATGCATACAGTGCCATCATGGCACGGCGTTGCTCAGGCGGCAGAAAGACAAAGGCATAATAGAAGGATGAACCGGCGCCGCGTGTTTTTTGCAGGCAATATTGCTCGGGAGTCATTTATGATTTCCTTTTGAAGCGGAAGGCAAACAGTGCATCGAACAGAATGGTGGGCACCATGGCGAACCAGTCCGATCGTTTCAGGGCCGGGCGTTGTTGCAGGGGGGAATCATTGACGGCGACCCGCTGCAGGATTTTCCGTCCGCCATGCAGGGTGGCCGCGATTTGCAGGCGCAGGCGGAACGGCAACAGGGGGAGTAACTGTTGTCCCTTGCAGAAAAAATGATCAGTCCAGCTAATGGCGCGTTTCAGGGCCGATTGCACGGCGGCATTGTCCAGGGGGATGTGTTTTTCTGTTGTGCGTTGCAGCCAGGCGGCGGGTAGGTAATGCCTGCCGCGTTGCAGGTCGACAGACAAGTCCTGCCAGAAATTGGTCAGTTGCAGGCCGGTGCACAACGCATCCGAGTAGTGCATGGCTTCACGCTTCTTAATTCCGTGCAGGGCCAGGATCAGCCGGCCGACCGGATTGGCTGAATGTTTGCAGTAGAATTCCAGTTCCTGTGTGGTTTCATAGTGATGGATGGATACGTCCATGCGAAAAGCGACGAGCAGATCGAACAAGGGGTCCGGTGGCAGTCGATGGCGGCGAATTGCATCGCCCAGGGCGATGAATACAGGGTGATCGACGGGTTCGTTGATGCAGCGGTTGAGCAGTGTTTCCCAGGCATCGAGCTGTTTTAGTCGGGTTTCAGGCGGTATATCGCCTTCATCGGCCAGATCATCGGCATGTCGTGCAAATGCATAAATGGCGGCCACGGCCGGCCGCAGATCAGCGCGCACGAGCCTGGAGACGACGGGGAAATTCTCATAATGCTCGCGTGCGATGTGCATGCAATGCTGATAAGCTTCCGCTATGTCGGAGGGCATGTCGTATTCCATGGCGGCATGGTGGCTTGTCCCGGCATCAGCGGCAAGAGGGGGTTCGCATCGTATGGCTGATCCGCGTGTTGTGATTATCGGTGGCGGTATCATTGGTTCCCTTACCGGCTGGCGGTTGGCACAGCAGGGTGCGCAGGTAACGATTCTGGAAAAGGGCGTACTGGGGCGCGAGGCTTCCTGGGCTGGTGCTGGCATTCTGTGCCCGATTCACCCCTGGTTATATCCGGATCGCTTCAGTGAGCTGGTTAATGAGAGTTTGGCCATGTTTCCTGCATTGCAGCAGGAATTGCGCGAGCATACTGATATGGATGTGCAGTGGCGACGCTGTGGTCTGCTGATTCCGGAATTTCCCTGGGATGAACATCATCATCGGGAGGCCGCATTGCGCTGGTCGGCGCGTTTCGGCTGGCAGGTTGAATCGCTGGATGCACAGGCCGTGCGTGTACATGAACCTGCCCTGGCAGATAATGTCAGCAGTGGTCTGTTATGGCCGGATGTGGCCCAGGTGCGCAATCCACGTCTGTTGCAGGCCGTGCGCAAAGTGTTGCAGCAAAGTGGTATCGCGATTGTGGAGCAGGCGGAAGTGGTATCGCTGGATATGCAACAACAGCGGGTGTGTGGTGCAGTCACAGCTGACGGACGTTGTTTTGCTGCTGATATGGTATTGTTGGCTGCCGGTAGCTGGAGTGGTGCGCTGGCTGAGCAGATGGGGCTTTGCTTGTCTGTGGAGCCGGTGAAAGGGCAAATTGTATTGCTTAAGGGTGAGCCGGGTGTGATGCGGCATATTATCAAGCATGACGATGCCTATTTTGTGCCCCGGCAGGATGGACGCATTCTGGTTGGAGCAAGTATGGAACGCGTCGGTTTTGTACCGGGCACAACCGAAGAGGTGGTACAGTCGCTGCTGCAGGCCATGCGGCGTATTGCCCCCGGCCTGCAGCATTGCGATATTGAACGTTCATGGATGGGCTTTCGTCCCGGAAGTCCGGATGGATTGCCATATCTCGGGCCTGTTGCAGCCATGCCCGGCCTGTGGGTGGCATCAGGGCATTATCGCAATGGTGTGGCGCTGGCGCCTGTTACGGCACATCTTATGAGTCGCTGGATGTTGGGACAGGTGCCGGATGAAGATATGTGGCCTTTCCGTGTTGAGCGTATGGCGGCGCAGGATGCGCAGGTTGGTTTTCCTGTAGCTCGGAGAGCCGGCTAACGCCTGGCAGGTATGCTGGCGCTTTCACCCTTTGCGGGTGCACGCTACACTTCGCGATGACGGGCAGCCTGCGTGGTGCCCGTTTTCTGTGCTGTCGATAGTGCAGCGTGAAGCCGCATCTGCGGACACTTTGTGTGTCTGTAACGATGTGTTGAGAGTTCAATGGCATGGGCCGGTTGCAAACCGGGACCGCCTGAAAACCGGGAGTAAAAGGTTATGCCGCGACGTACCGATATTCAGTCCATTATGATTCTGGGGGCAGGGCCGATCATTATTGGACAGGCCTGTGAATTCGATTACTCCGGTGTGCAGGCATGCAAGGCGCTGAAGGAAGAAGGTTACCGGGTGATTCTGGTGAATTCGAATCCGGCGACAATCATGACTGATCCCGAGTTTGCCGATGCGACCTATATCGAGCCGATTACCTGGCAGACCGTGGCCCGCATCATCGAAAAAGAGCGTCCCGATGCCATTCTGCCGACTATGGGCGGACAGACGGCATTGAATACGGCATTGTCGCTCAACAAGCATGGCATCCTGGAAAAATTCGGGGTGCAACTCATTGGCGCGCAGCCGGAGGCCATTGATATGGCTGAGGATCGCGAGCGTTTCAAGACGGCCATGGATCGTATCGGTCTGGAAATGGCACGCGGCGGTTTTGCCCATTCCATGGCGGAGGCGCGGGCGCTGGCTGAGTCGATCGGTTATCCATTGATTATTCGGCCATCGTTTACACTGGGCGGTTCCGGTGGAGGTATTGCCTACAACCCGGAGGAGTTCGAGCAGATTGCGCAGAGCGGTCTGGATGCCAGCCCGACCTGTGAAATTCTGATCGAGGAATCGATTATCGGCTGGAAGGAATTCGAGATGGAGGTCATGCGCGACAAGCATGACAATTGCGTGATTATCTGTTCCATCGAAAATCTGGATCCGATGGGTGTACATACCGGCGATTCGATCACCGTGGCGCCGGCACAGACGCTGACCGACAAGGAATACCAGCGCATGCGCGACGCCTCGATTGCCTGCCTGCGCGAGATCGGTGTGGAAACAGGCGGTTCCAATGTGCAGTTCGCTGTTAATCCCAAAGACGGGCGTCTGATCGTCATTGAAATGAATCCGCGCGTGTCACGTTCTTCGGCGCTGGCTTCCAAGGCCACGGGCTTCCCGATTGCGAAAATCGCGGCCAAGCTGGCTGTGGGCCTCACGCTGGATGAGATTCGTAACGATATTACCGGCGAAACATATGCCGCATTCGAGCCGACGATTGATTATGTTGTGACCAAGCTGCCGCGTTTTGCGTTCGAAAAATTCCCGGGTGCCGATGCGCGTCTGACGACGCAGATGAAATCGGTGGGTGAAGTCATGGCCATCGGTCGTTCGTTCACCGAGAGCCTCGGCAAGGCCATGCGTGGCCTGGAAACCGGCACGCATGGTTTCGATTATGTGATTCCCGATCATGTTGATGCCGATGATTTTCTGCAGCAGCAACTGGCCGTGCCTGGAGCCGAACGTTTGTGGTGGGTGGCCGAGGCATTGCGTTACGGCTGGTCAGAAGCACGCGTATTCGATGTCACACATATCGATCCGTGGTTTTTACGCGAAATTGCTGCCGTCGTAGCGCTGGAGCAACGCTTGCAGGGAAGCCGCGTGGATGCGTTGACGGCAGATCAATGGCGCGAGGCCAAGCGCGAGGGATTGTCCGATATTCGCCTGGCACAACTGCTGGGCAGCGATGCGATGACTGTGGCAGCCACACGTCGCGCCGCAGGGGTTGCGCCGGTATTTAAGCGCGTGGATACCTGTGCGGCTGAATTTGAGGCACATACGCCATATCTTTATTCGACCTATGAGGACGAATGCGAGGCGCAACCGACGGATAAACGCAAGATCATGGTGCTGGGTGGTGGCCCGAACCGTATCGGGCAGGGTATCGAGTTCGATTATTGCTGCGTACATGCGGCATTTGCCCTGTCGGAAGACGGTTTCGAAACGATTATGGTGAATTGCAATCCGGAAACGGTGTCCACCGATTATGATACATCCGATCGCCTGTATTTCGAGCCACTGACGTTTGAAGATGTCATGGCCATTGTCGACACGGAGAAGCCGGATGGTGTTATTGTTCAGTTCGGTGGGCAAACGCCATTGAAGCTGGCTGCCGACCTGGAGGCTGCCGGTGTTCCGATTATCGGCACAAGCCCGGACATGATCGATCTGGCGGAAGATCGTGAGCGTTTTCAGCAACTGTTGCAAAAACTGGGGCTGCGTCAGCCGGAGAACGGTACGGCACGCTCGGTGGATGAGGCACTGGCCGTGGCCGACCGCATCGGCTATCCGGTGGTCGTGCGTCCATCCTATGTTCTGGGCGGACGAGCCATGCAGATTGTGCACGACAGGGCCGGTTTGTTGAAATACATGAATGAGGCGGTCTCGGTCAGTCCGGACCATCCAGTGTTGCTGGATCGTTTCCTTAACTGCGCCATTGAGATGGATGTGGATGCCCTGGCCGATGGCGAACGTGTGGTTATCGGCGGTATCATGGAACATATCGAGGAGGCGGGCGTACATTCGGGTGATTCTTCCTGCTGCCTGCCGCCGCATTCGATTGCACAGCCGGTGATTGACGAAGTGGCGCGGCAAACCGAGGCGCTGGGGCTGGCACTCAATGTGCGCGGTCTGCTGAATATCCAGTTTGCCATTCAGGGCGAAACGATTTATGTGCTGGAAGTCAATCCGCGTGCTTCGCGCACGGTGCCGTTCGTGTCCAAGGCGACCGGTTATCCGCTGGCGAAAATCGCCGCGCGTATCATGGCCGGTCAGAGCCTGGCAGAACAGGGCATTGAGACGATCGAGCAGCCGAAACACTACCGTGCCGTGAAGGAGGCGGTATTCCCGTTCGTCAAATTCCGTGGTGTCGATCCGTTACTGTCGCCGGAAATGAAATCGACAGGTGAGGTTATGGGTATAGCCGCAGAGTTTGCGCCGGCTTTTTACAAGGCGCAGCTGGCAGCTGGTCAGAAACTGCCGGTGTGCGGTACGGTATTTATCTCGGTGCGTGATGTGGACAAGACGGCGGCGGTGAAATTGGGTAAAACGCTGCAGCAGGCAGGCTTCCGTATCCTGGCAACGGGCGGTACGCATGCCGCATTGTGTGCCGGTGGCGTTGAGGCCGAAGCCGTGGCCAAGGTGAATGAAGGGGTTCGCCCGCATATTGTCGACCGCTTATTGTCCGGCGATGTGGATTTTATCGTCAATACGACCGAAGGCGCGAAGGCCATTGCCGATTCCAAGTCGATTCGTCAGGCCGCCCTGGATCAAGGCATCGCTTATTTTACGACTATGGCCGGCGGGTTGGCGGCAGCCGATGCCATTGTACGCGCAGAGGCCGCTGTCGATGTGGCCAGTATTCAATCATATCATGAGGTAGGGCAATAATGGAACGAGTGCCGATGACAAAAAACGGGGCGGAAGCGCTGCGCAGGGAAGTGGAGTATCTGAAAGGCGAGAAGCGCCATCAGATTATTGCTGCCATCGAAGAAGCCCGTGCGCATGGGGATCTTTCCGAGAATGCGGAGTATCATGCAGCCAAGGATGAGCAGGGCATGAACGAGGCACGTATTACGGATCTGGAAGATCGCCTGGCTCGGGCACATATCATTGATCCGGCAACGATCGATACGGATCGTATCGTTTTCGGTGCGACGGTATCACTCATCGATCTGGATTCGGGTACGGAAGTTGTTTATCAGATCGTCGGTATCGACGAGGCCGATATCGAGGCTGGCAAGGTTTCGATCACCTCGCCGATTGCACGTGCGCTGATTGGCAAGGAAGAGGGTGATATCGCTGTTGTGCAGGCGCCGAACGGTGAACGCGAATATGAAATCCAGTCGATTGAGTATATCTAGGGTGGATTGCTGATGGCCATGCGAGCCGAATGCCTGCGTATAGGCGCGATGCGCCTGTGCCTGGCCCTGATGCTGGGGCTGCTAGTGGTGTCCGGCTATGTTGTTGCGCCGCAACTGTTTGCGCATGCGGACAGTCACGCTATGGCAGGCATGCTTGCCGGACATATTTTCCATCTGGCCAATAGCGGAGTACTGATTCTCGGTGTGGCTTTGCTGACATTCTGGTTGCGCGTCGGTCAGAAAAGTCGTGTGCGCTGGGGCTTGCTGACAGGGCTACTGTTGCTGGTGGCCGCCAATGAATTCGCTGTTGCGCCCTGGATCGCAGCATTGAAAACAGAGGCAGGGTCCATAACACAACTGGCTGCCGATGATCCGTTGCGTGCCCGGTTCGGTATGTGGCACGGCATTAGCGCCATCATTCATCTGCTGGCTTCCTTATTGGCCACATTGCTGGTGGCCCTGGGGGCGGGGGGAGCATGCAAGCCATCCTAGATTGGCTGAAGGCGCGGATGGAGCGCGATGCGCAGCTGACGATGATGTTGTTCTCACTGCTGGGGATTCTCATTGTGCTGTTGCTGTTCGGCAAGATGCTGGCGCCATTATTGCTGGCGATTGCGCTGGCGTATGTGCTCGATGGCGTGGTTAGTCTTCTGGAGCGTTGCCGTATGCCCCATTTACTGGCCATTGCCATTACCATTTTCGGTGCGCTGTTGATTGGCATTTTTGCCATGCTGGCCATTATTCCTCTGTTGGCCGCGCAGATTGGCAGGCTGGTGTCCAATGCCCCGTCCTATGTGCAGGCGATTCGTGATTCCGTGCACCAGTTACAACTGAATTATGCCGACTGGATTAATTCCCAGTATCTGCAGGATACCATGGCAGCTATGGTCACGAAGCTGCAGGAATGGGGTGGAGCCTTGCTGTCGTTTTCGATTTCGTCGATTCCGGGCATGATCACGTTGCTGGTGTATGCTGTGCTGGTGCCTGTGCTGGTGTTTTTTCTGCTCAAGGACAAGCAGCAAATCATGGCATGGAGCCAGCAGTTTTTGCCGCGAGAACGCTCGCTGCTCAATCGCGTGTGGCATGAGCTGGATGCCCAGATTGGCAACTATATCCGTGGCAAATTCTGGGAAGCCTTTCTTGTCGGCGTGGCTATGTGGGGTGTTTATGCATTGATGGGCCATGATTATGCCCTGTTGCTGGGCGTATTGACCGGTCTGTCGGTATGGATTCCCTTCGTAGGTGCGGCCGTGGTGACTATTCCGGTCGTATTGCTGTCATTTTTCCAGTGGGGCTGGAGCGATACGCTATTTTACGGCATTCTCGGCTATGCGATCATTCAGACTATTGATGCGAACCTGGTCGTGCCGTGGCTGTTTTCGGAAATGGTCAACCTGCATCCGATTGCCATCATTGTGGCGGTACTGGTATTTGGCAATCTGCTGGGCATTCTCGGTGTCATCATTGCCATTCCGATGGCAGCGCTGGTGCAGAGCGTGTTGTCCATTATCATGGAGCGCAAGCGTTTGACAGGAGAGGAAAACAAAGCCTGAGATTGACAGCTTGTCGGGGGATTTTATCCTGCACGCAGCCAATAAACGGGAAGGAATCAATATGACAAAGCAATCAGATTCGAATCAGCCTGATCCGGCGGAGCCGCAGATCAGCAAAACGGAAGTGGATGAGCTCCGACGCGATATGCGCTCGGCACAGGTTGCTGCCTGGGTGGAGAAGAACCGCAAGCAACTGGCCATGGGGCTGGGCGTGTTTGTGGTATTTTTGGTCGCCATCGGCTTCTGGCAGGAACACAGCCGGAGTCAGAGTGCTTCGGCAGCGACAGTGTATGAACAGGCTTTGCAACAGAAAAACAGCGAGCAGCGCCAGGCACTGTTGCATAAACTGATCGAGGATTTTCCTTCTTCCAGTTATGCGGCAATGGCAGAAATGGAACTGGTGGCACTGGATGAGGCGCATGCTGAACAGCATCTGCAGGCGCTGCTGAATCACAGCAAAAGCTCCGATATCTGGAAATGGCAGGCGCGACTGGATCTGGCCGAGCTGTATATTGCCAAAGGGAAGAAAGATCAGGCCGGGGCAATGCTCGGGGAACGGGTCGGCAAGGCTTATGAGCAACTGCGTCAGTATTATCTGGCCCTGCTGGCGGATGATGCAACACAGCGAGCCGAGCACTTGCAGCGCGCGCTGGATGCCGAATCACACGATGATCAGTTGAAAAACAAGATTGAGCGATTGCTTGCCGAGGCCAGAGCATCGCAGGGAGCGGCATCCTGATGCGCCTGCGCTTTGGCGGACTGCTGGGGCTACTGCTGTTATTATCTTCCTGTGCAACTGTCAGCCAGCTGTGGGAAGATGATACTGTAGCGGATGAAGCGCAGCAGGAGGCTGTTACCACGGCTGCGCAGACTGCGCCGGTTCAGCTTAGCAAAGGGGCACTGTCGGTAGACTGGCGGGTCGATGTGGATCAGCGCCGGCCGGCATCGCCAGCCGGGTTCAGTATTCCTGTCGTGGCACAGCGTGCCGGAGATACCGTGATTGTCATCGGATCCCAGGACAAGCGTGTCAGGATTTACAGCATGGAGGGTTCAGAGCTGGCACGTATTGCCCTGCATGGCGCTTGTGAAGCAGGGGGGCTGCAACTGGAAAATGGTCTGGTGATTTTCGGTGATGTTGAAGGTTATCTCTATGCGCTGGACGTCAATTTGCAGAAAATTGTTTGGCAGATCCAGCTATCATCATTCATGCAGGGGCACCCGGTTGCAACCGAAGGCGGATTTCTGGTACAGACAACGGATAATCGTTTGTATCATTTCAGTAATGATGGCAAAAAACGCTGGAGCTATACCGGTACGCTGGGTGGGCTGACCATGCGCGCCGGTGCTTCACCGGTAGTTGCCGGCGAACGTGTGTATGCCGTATTTAACAGTGGTGATGCTGTGGCCCTGCGTTTGGATAGCGGCGACATGATCTGGAAGCGGCAACTGGTACTGGATAATAATGCCGTGGTGCTCAGTGAAATTCGCGTGCCGATTGCCGATCCGGTGATGCTGGCTGCGCCGAATACGTTTCAGGAAGATTTCCTGTTGATCGTACCGATTTATCAGGGGCAGTTGCTGTTTTTATCACCGCAGGATGGCAGTGCCATTCATTCGCGTACGATTTCATTGAAATCGTCGCCGATCAGGATGGATAATGCCTTTTATGCGGCCGATGCGCATGGCGCGGTCTATGCACTGGATGTTGCGACAGGCCAGAGTCTGTGGAAACAGAAGATTTCCGAAGGCGAACTGGTCGGGCCGGTAGCCTTTGCCAATCGCCTGTGGGTGGCTGATGAGCAGGGGCATGTGTTTCGCTTGAATCAGTATGGTGAGGTCGAGGCCGATATCACGCTGCCGGGCCGTATTGATCGTGTACCGGTCGTGGTAAACGATGGCGTGCTCGTACGTACTTCGCTGGGCGTGCTTTATCACATCCACTGAGTATTCCATGATGCAGTCCAAATCCGCATTATCGACGCACCGCTTGCCTGTCGTGGCCATTGTCGGGCGTCCTAATGTTGGCAAATCGACATTGTTCAACCGTCTGGTTGGCAGGCGCAAGGCCATTGTCGGTGATCGCCCCGGCGTGACCGTGGATCGTCTGGAAACAGAATGCCGTATTGGTGAACGTTCCCTGATCCTTGTCGATACCGGCGGTATCGGAGAATCCGCACATCATGATATGCAACCTGCCATCGACAGTCAGGTAGAAGCTGCGCTGGCGATTGCCGATATGGTGTTGTTTGTCGTTGATGGTCAGACCGGCATGACGCCAGTGGACCAGACCATTGCGGATCAGCTCAGGCGCCATTCCCTGCCGGTGGTGCTGGTGGTCAACAAGGCCGAGCGGGAAGATGTGGCCAATGATTTTTATCCTCTGGGCATGGGCGATCCCTGGCCGGTATCAGCTATGCACGGGCAGGGGCTACGTGCTTTTCGCCAGCATCTGGAAGCGCAATTGCCTGAACTGGAAATCGAGCAGCTGGATGGCGAACCGCTGGCCAATATTGCCGTTATCGGACGCCCCAATGTGGGCAAATCTACGCTGATCAATGCCTGGCTGGGACGAGACCGCATGGTGGTCAGTCCCATTGCCGGCACAACGCGGGATGCCATTGATACGTTATTACCCTATGGCGATGGTCTGGTGCGCCTGGTGGATACGGCCGGCCAGCGTCGGCATGGACGTATCAGCGATGTGATCGAGTTTGTGGCACGCGTGAAGGCTGTGCAGGCATTTCGGCGTTCGGATACGGCTGTGATGTTGCTGGATGGCAGTGAGGGTGTGACCGATCAGGATATGCGCTTGATGCATCTGGCACTGGATGAAGGCTGTACGCTGATTGTGGCGGTCAACAAGCTGGATCTTCTCGACGAGGAAGCATGGAAACATTTTGCCAATCGTCTTGATTTCCGTATGCGCGGCATGTCCGATATTCCGGTCTTTCGTATTACGGCGAAAACCGGCAAGGGCGTGCGTCGCTTGCTTTCCGAGGCCGTACGCGCGGCGAAGCGCAATCGCTTTCAGGTCGGTACCGGTGAACTGAACCGCTGGTTGCAGGCCGCGCAGGAGGCGCAATATGCGCCCAGCGCGGATGGTGCCATTATCAAGCTGAAATATGTCTCGCAGGTAGCGACATCACCACCGACACTGAAGCTGTTCTGCAACCGTCCCAAGGGGATCAAGGATAGCTACAAGCGTTATCTGGAGCAGTCTTTCCGACGCACGTTTCGCTTGCCGGGTACCCCCATACGACTGATTTTTTCTTCCAGCAAGAACCCCTATACGGATGGCGGAAGGTCATAAGCATGCGCTGTTTCGAGGAAACACGCGATATTGCCGTTTCCGCCGGACGCATGTTCGATGTGGTTATGGATATCGAGGCCTATCCGGATTTTCTGCCATGGGTGGCAGGTGCGCGCGTGCTGACGCAGCATGAAGGCGAGCTTACCGCCGAATTGACGGCGGACCTGGGTGGAAAACAATATAAGTTTCGCACGATTGACCGTTTTGTGCATGGCAAGATCGTCGAGATACGCCTGCTGGAAGGGCCGTTCCGCTTTCTTGAAAGCCTGTGGACGTTCGAGTCCATGAGCGATGATTGCTGCCGGGTACATTTTTCAATCGAGTTCGAATTCAAAAACATGATGCTGGATCTTGTGGCCAGCCCGTTGTTTGCGTCCGCCTGCAAGAGCATGGTGCATGCCTTTGAAAAGCGTGCGCTGGCGATCTGGAGTCATGAGTTGTGAATGTATCGATTGTTTATGCACTGCCGCATCGGCAGTTTATTGAAACGCTGGATGTACCTGAAGGAACAACCGTGGAGCAGCTGATTCATATGAGCGGTTTCCTCGAACAACATCCCGAAATCGATCTGACAAAGAACAAGGTCGGCATTTTCGCCAAGCTGGTCAAACTCTCACAGGAATTGCAGGAAGGGGACCGGGTGGAGATTTACCGGCCGCTGCCAAGAAAGCCGCGAGATGCCCATGCCGTGGATGACAAGAAAGCCCGCATCCGTGCGCGCAAGGATGCCCGCAAAAAGGATACGCCGGCAACAGAGGACAAGGCCGGGGAATAGGGCGGTGTTATTCGCCTGCTTGCCTGAAAAGATGCAGGAACTGTTTGTAGCCTTCCGCTTCCAGGCGATCGGCCGGGATAAAACGCAGGGCGGCTGAATTGATGCAATAGCGCAGGCCGGTTGGCGCCGGGCCATCCGGGAACACATGACCCAGATGCGAATCAGCATGTTTGCTGCGCACTTCCGTGCGTGTACGGAATAGCCCCCGGTCTTCCTTTTCTACGATGTTTTCCGCTACCAGTGGTTGCGTGAAGCTCGGCCAGCCGGTACCGGATTCGAAGTTGTCTGTGGATGCAAATAGCGGCTCACCGGACACGATGTCCACATAGATGCCAGCTTCGTGGTTATCCCAGTAAGCATTGCGGAACGGACGCTCGGTGCCGTTCTTCTGGGTCACTTCATATTGCAATGGCGTTAGTGATTCCTGCAATGCCTGTGCAGAAGGCTTTTGCCAATGATCGTTCATATCACCTCCGATGGCTATCATCGATAATCCGAGCATCATGCCGGGCAACAGTATCCATCGCATCAGTTTCATCCGCCCAGTATAGGGCGATCGGATGAAGCAAACATGAAATCCTCCTAGTCGTCTTGTGCTATTATTGGAATTTGTCAGATGGGGAAACCCTTACGAATCGTTTCTCGAAGCAATATATCCAGTGGAGACCGGGCTTTGACGAGCGGTGCAGGCCGTAGCATCACCTGGACGAGTTTCAACAAGCCATCGGGCATCAGCACGGCAAACGGCTATACGGGCTTTTCCTACGATGCGAACCACAACCGGGTGCTGAAGACGACGCCGATGAGCACAACGGTGTACGTCGGCAAGGTGTATGAGCAGACGACGCTGAACGGCATCGTCAAGGATGTGAGCCATATTTATGCTGGCAACAGGCTGGTGGCGAGCATTGAGGCTGTGGCAGGTATTTCCACGATCAAATACATGCACGGCGACCATCTGGGCAGCATCAGCGTGATCACCGATGCCAATGGCGCAGTGCTTGAAAGGCTGAGGTTTGATGTATTCGGTGCGCCGGTCGATCCGGCCACGGGCGCAGCCCTGGCGGGTTTTGGCGCAACCAACACGAATCGCGGCTACACGGGTCATGAAATGGATGCCTCCACCGGACTGGTTAACATGAACGCCCGCCTCTACGACCCGGTGCTGGGCAGGTTTATCAGTGCGGATACGGTGGTTCCGGCTGCAGGCAATATGCAGGCGTATAACCGCTATGCCTATGTGCTGAATAATCCGCTGGCATATACTGATCCGACTGGGCATAGCTGGTGGACGAACTTTAGAGACAGTTTTCTGAAGCCAGTACTGACCATAGCAGTCGCTGTGGCTGTGTATTATCTTGCCCCTCCTTTGGGCGCGTATGTTGCGTCGGCAGTAGGGGCAACCGGTACTGCGGCGTCGGTTATCAGTGGTGCAGTTGTCGGTGCTGCATCTGGTTTTGCAGCGGGGGCGACGGGTGCAGCCTTGTATGGAGGAAGTTTGGGCGATATGTGGAGTGCCGGATTGAAGGGTGCTGGCGCCGGTGCAATCATGGGCGGTGTGGGCGGCTATTATGGTGATGCTTGGAGCCTTGGCCGGGTGGGTGTGACCAGTATCGCCGGGGGCTTTGCCGCCAAGAGTGTGGGCGGGAGCTACAACAATGGATTTAAACTTTCCCTTGCTCTTTCAGTGCTAGCTTATAGTGCGGATGCCATGAGAACCGCGATGGTAAAGCAATCCAGGTTGAATCCAAATAATATTGGAGCAAAAAGCGTAGGCTTTAAGGGCGATGGAAATAAAATTGGTGGAACAAGGGCTCTTGAAGGTCAAAAGGCCTTCACTGGAACTCCAGGCACACTTGGAGGTTATCAAGGTCAACAGGGAATGTTTTTTGGTAAACCATATGCTCCAGGAAGTTGGCAAGATTATCTTGTTGAAGCATACGCAGGTCCACACGATTATTTGAATAGCTTTATGTATAATGCCAATGGTAACTTGGCTACAACATGGCAAACAGGGTTTCTTGGGGCGGCAGGAGATGCCATAAGTTATGCTAATGTCATTCCGGCTACCCCTTTCGTTTTCGCATCAGTAGTGCCTCAATCCACGCTCGCATATTTGTATGGTGATTTATGATTTTAAGATTATGTATTATTATGCTTTTTTTGTCAGTTACTGGTTGTGCGTATGATAAACATGAAGTTTTTCAATATTATGTACAAGGTACAATGGGGAAATCTATAGATTTATGGGGGACTAAAATCGGGGAAGGAGGCTATGGTCCACCAGGGCTTCTTGAGATTCAGACAGTAAATGCCAATACGATAAAGTATATCTATGGAAAAGGAAGTATGTGCAAATGGTTTTTTCTGGTAAAGAAAGAAACGGGAATAATTACAGGGTGGGGTTATCATAGCAGCCCAGAAAAGTGTGTGTTGTCAGTTGGCGCACCAAAATGAGAGTGGGAGTTCCGAGTATTGCAGGAGGCTTTGCCGCCAAAAGCGCGGGGGGTAGTTTTAATCAGGGGTTCAAGATTGCCTTGGCTACTTCAATGATTCGGCTTGGTTGGGAGAAGACGCGAACAATCACGAATAATTTGAAGATGAAGTCATTAACGCTGAGTGGTAAGGAAGCAAAATATAATCGGTGGGGTGAACTACTGACTGACGGGTCGCGAGGGGTAAGACCAGGCACAACCGGGATTAGAAGTGTCTTTGGAAAGATGACGATGTCTATGGAGGGTTCTGGCCAACATTTTTATTCTGAGAATTCGTGGCTTGGCCGTTTTGTGAACTGGACATCCAAGACCCATGATTTTATGAATTCAGGTGGATACAACTGGGATACAGGATTTGTAGCCAACTCTAATAGTGTGTTGTACGGGTCACTGTACGATGTGTGGAGCTTTTCTGGCATGTTGCCTGCGGCTGCGTTCACGGGCGTGGCAATGACAGCCCCAATTTCGGTGCCTGTCTACGATGCGGCGATACGGCCATGACTAGAAAAAGAGTCTCAGCAATCACAGGTGCCATAATATTTTTGCAATTATTTGCTGGGTGCGCTGCATCAAGTTCTCAGCTTTACAGTACATGGAGTTTATCTAAAGGAATTACAAAGAACAAAGCTGGTGAATTAGTTCCTGCAACCGTATTTGATATGATGGTCGGCACAGGATTATTGAACATAGATCCCAATCGACCTGATTGGGGAAAGATTTATCAGCGAGTCCAAGACATCTTAGATCACGAGGATAGGTATCATTTTTGCCCCAATGGTTACAAGATTGTTCCTGATTCGATTGGGTTTGAAAGGCATGGAACTTATGTAATGGTAGCTGTTATTTGCAAATGAAAGAGGATGTAAATTTTACTGTGTAAATTGCCAACTCAGATTTTCTCCGGCATGCGACCCGGGAATTCGATCATAGAATTACGGTGACAGTTTACTAAATACACTATTTATGCCAATAGGCAGTCAAGCTTTTTGCTTCGTTAGTTGTGCCACTTAGTGGCACAGGGTTCTTGAGTGCCGGGTTAACCAAATTTGCAGGAGGCATAGGTGGTGGTAAGTTTGGCATTACTGGCAAAGGGTTTGGTGCAATGTTTGGCAGAGTAACTGTTGCAGGTGTCATTGGCGGAGTTGCTGCCCGCATTTCTGGCGGCAGGTTCTGGAGTGGATTCCAGACCGGCGCATTCCAGCGGCTCTTCAATGATGAATCGCATGGGGATGGGTATTTTGTGAGGGCAATGAACTCAGCAAAAGATTTTATAAGCAAAGTGGTTTTATATATTCAAAACAATGTAGGTGTTACAGTCTCAGGCAAAGCACTTCTTGGTGTTGGAGCAGGAGCTAGTGCACGTTTCACCTCGTCATCTACCAAATTGTCAGGTAGCTAGATTCCCCTCAAAAAGTCACAACCCATTGATATATTGAGACAAAGCGATG
>CAZTGM010000028.1:0-23028 GCA_964613235.1 uncultured Zetaproteobacteria bacterium
TTATCTATTTCGCACTCATCATCGATAACATCAAATTAATGTGAACACGCCCTAGCTTTTAAGCATCATCCTCTGGTTTACAGGCGGAATCTCTTTTTTTAAGGCTTTCCAATAGGTCATCATCTATATCTTTACCGTGATTCTCGATCAGCGACTGATAAAATTCGGGGGACACAATACGCAATTTTGTCCAGCAAGCATCAAAACGAAGTGATCGTGCCATCTGATGGTCCCCTTCCCTGACTCCCGATCATGAAAGACAATATAGAATCGAGAGCAAGAGGGAGTCAATATAGATTTTCCAGCGGCTGATATTGTTCCGGCATCTTAAAGGTGCGCATGGCGGAGGCTTCCCGCCGTGTGCGCAAGGAAAGTATGGCGGTCAACGTGGAATTCGACGCCATCGATAAAGGGGTGTCTCAGTGCGATGCCGCTTCTCTTCGGAGGGCAGCGGATCGGATGAAGGAATAACGGTCGGATCACCGCTTTCCGGCCTTTTTCCCGGCAGCGGGGGACTTACTCCGGCAGGGCGTCGATATCGATATCGGCCGGGTTGCAAGTCCAGGGCAGGCCGTGGGTGTCGAGCGCGGCCATGAACGGGTCAGGATCGAATTCCTCCATGTTCCATACGCCCGGCTTCATCCACTGACCCGTCAGCATCATCATGGCGCCGATCATGGCTGGTACGCCGGTCGTATAGGATACGGCCTGCGCGCCGGTTTCCTTATAGCACTGTTGATGATCGCAGATGTTGTAGATATAACGACACAGCGGCTGGCCGTCCTTGTTGGTGCCGCGCACGATGACACCGATATTGGTCTTGCCGACCGTGCGCGGACCGAGGCTGGCCGGATCAGGCAGTAATGCTTTGAGAAACTGGATCGGCACGATTTCGCGACCTTCGAACATGATCGGTTCGATTGAGTCCAGGCCGATATTGCGGAATACCTCCAGATGCTTTAGGTATGCATCGCCGAAGGTCATCCAGAAACGCATGCGTTTGACGCCGTGCAGATTTTTCGTCAGCGATTCCATTTCCTCGTGATAGAGCAGGTACATCGTTTTTTCGCCGACCTGATCGAAATGGAAACGCTTGCGGAACTGCATCGGCTTCGTTTCCACCCAGTCGCCGTTTTCCCAGTAGCGGCCGTTGGCCGTCACTTCGCGAATATTGATTTCCGGATTGAAATTGGTGGCAAACGGGTAGCCGTGGTCGCCGCCATTGCAGTCGAGGATATCGACATAATCCATGGTGGCAAAATGATGCTTCTGCAGGTGCGCGCAGAACACGTTCGTCACACCCGGATCGAAGCCTGAGCCGAGCAGGGCCATCAGGCCGGCCTGCTCGAAACGTTCACGATAGGCCCATTGCCATTTGTATTCGAATTTCGCTTCTTCCGGCGGTTCGTAATTGGCCGTGTCCAGATAATGCACGCCGGTTTCCAGGCAGGCATCCATGATGGTCAGATCCTGGTAGGGCAGGGCCACGTTGATGACCATGGCCGGCTTCACGTCGCGGATCAGGGCCACGAGTTCGGGCACGAGATCGGCATCGACGGCGGCCGTATGAATCTCACGCCCTGTTTTTTCGCGCACTTCGGCGGCAATCTGTTCGCACTTGCTGATCGTGCGGCTGGCCAGCGTGATGTTGGCAAAAATTTCCGGATTCTGCGCGCATTTATGCGCCACCACCCGTCCGACACCGCCTGCGCCAATGATCAGGATATTGTTCATATGCTGCCTCCGTCATGTGTCCGGTTGGCGCAAGTGTAAAGGGCAACGGGAGAAGCGGAAACAAAATAAAATTGATGCTGCGCCCTTCGGCCATTGCTAAGATCGCAGCATGTTTGATCTGACGGATCGCGATATCAGCGAAGCGCACGACATCCGCATCATCGGGGCGCCGTTCGACGGCACGGTATCGTTCCGGCCGGGCGCCCGTTTCGGCCCTGCGGCCATTCGCGAGGCATCCGATGGCCTGGAAACATGGTCGCCACTGCTCGAAGCCGACCTGGAGGATGTGCGTTATGCCGATGCCGGCGACCTGGAACTGCCCATGGGCAGTGTCGAGCGTTCGCTGGCGCTGATCGGCGAGGCCGTGCGCGATTGCCTGCATGACGGTGCGATGCCGTTCGTGCTGGGTGGCGAACATCTGGTCAGCCTGCCGGCCATCGAGGCCGTGCATGCCACTTATCCGGATATGGTGCTGGTGCAGCTCGATGCCCATGCCGATCAGCGGGACGATTATCTCGGCGTGAAGCTGTCACATGCCTGCGTGATGCGCCGGGTCTCGGAGTTTCTCGGCCAGGAACATATCCGTCAGCTGGGCATTCGTTCCGGTACGCGCGATGAGTATCGCCTGATGCGCGATTATTGCACACTGACAACCTTCCGTGATGAGGATGTGCGGGCTCTGCGCGAGTGGATTGGCAGTCAGCAGGTGTATCTGACGCTCGATCTGGATGTGTTCGATCCGGCGGCAATGCCGGGAACTGGCACGCCCGAGCCCGGCGGCATCGACTGGTGGACCTTCCAGCGTTTTCTGCAGCAACTGGCGGATTGCGAGTTTGTCGGCATGGATATCGTTGAACTGGCACCGCAACTGGATGTCTCGGGCTGTTCCGCCGTGCTGGCAGCCAAATGTGTGCGCGAAATGCTGCTGGTAGCAGCGGGATAGGCCGTGTCGGGCAATATCCTGGCGGAGCTTCCGGATGCCTCGGCCGCCGAGGTCGTGGAAACATTACTGGCCCGGCCGGGCGTGCGCATCGAACGCATTGTGTCGCACGGACAATCCTCGCCGAATGGCTTCTGGTATGATCAGGACGAACATGAATGGGTATTGCTGCTGAGCGGCAGTGCCGCTCTGGAAATCGAGGGCGAGGGACTGCGCGAGCTGGCCAGCGGCGATTTTCTGTTCCTGCCAGCGCATCGGCGGCACAGGGTGACTTGGACGGCTGCCGATCGTGAAACCGTCTGGCTGGCGGTGTTCTTCCGTGCGGAAGAGAATATATGAAGCGCAAGGTGTTGTTTCTGTGTACCGGCAACTCCTGTCGCTCGCAAATGGCCGAGGGCTGGCTGAAATATCTGGCCGGAGATCGGTATGAGGTCTTCTCGGCCGGTATCGAGGCGCATGGCAAGAATCCGCACGCCATTGCCGTGATGCGGGAAGCGGGGGTGGATATTTCCGGGCAGGCATCCGAGATGCTCGATCCGGCGTTGCTGGAATCGCTCGATTTGCTGGTAACGGTTTGTGGGCATGCCGATGCGCATTGCCCGGTGGTGCCGGCAGGCTGCCGCAGGGAACACTGGCCGTTCGATGATCCGGCGAAAGTCACGGGCACGGAAAAAGAAATCATGGATGCGTTTCGCTGCGTGCGCGATCAGATCAGAAGTCGCATCGAAGTATTCTTGATGGCATAGTTGTATGTTCCGGAGTTTCCGGAACGGCAAACCCTGTGAGTGTTTGACAACCTGGCGTGATGTCAGGTCAATGGGTTGATCATGGCAGCAATTGATGAATATCAGTTCGCAAGTATGAACACCAGGGCTGCCAGCATGCCGGCAACGGGCAGCGTGGCGAACCAGGCAAACACAATGCCGCGCACCAGCCGCCAGTCGGTGGAAGTGTTGTCTGAGCCGATGCCGAAGATGGCGCCGGTCGAGACATGGGTTGTGGAAACCGGCACGCCCCATTTTGAAGCGATGATGACCAGGAAACTTGTTACCAGATTGGCAATCAGTCCCTTGCCATGCTCGATTTCGGTGATGCGGTCGCCCATGGTGTCGGCGATTCGTGCGGAGCCGATAATACCGCCGATGGCCATGGCGCCGGCTGCGGCGAATGTTAGCCACTGGGCATCGATTGAGGAGGCGACCAGTGCCACACCGACTACTTTTGGCGTATCGTTGAGTCCGCGTGCAAACGATACCGCCCCGCTGGAGAAGATATGCAGTGCTTCAACGATCTTTTGCAGCGGTAACCCCAGCACCATACCCTGATAACGTTCGATCCTGCGGCAGTGTTCGATATCATCGATAACGAGTTCCGGCATTGTGGTCTGCAATTGTGTGATGTTCGCGCCTGCCGGGACGATACGTCCGTTGGCAAGACAGATGCAGTGTTCACGGCTGATACCGAAATGCTTGCGGGTATGTGATACGAAACGATAAAGCATGGCGGCCAGGGCCAGAGCGATGAACGGGCTGGCAAGTAGTGGCCAGAGAAAACCGCCAATAAGTCCCTGCCAGTGGATATGACCGGCCGTGGCGGCAACGCCCGCGCCGGTGAGTGCGCCGACGAGCGCATGTGTCGTCGAAATCGGAATGCCGCGCCGGGCGGCAAGCCAGACGGTTGTTGCCGCACCCAGTACGACGGCAAGCGTGAATGAGGAATCAGATACCAGTGCATCCGGCATGAGTCCCTTGCCGGAAAACAGTTTCATCAGTGCAGTGGCCAGCCATGCCGCAGTCATCGAGCCGGCCAGCGTGGTGATGGTGGCCCAGATCAGTGCAGTACGCTTGCCCATCGTGCGGCTGCCGTAAAGCGTGGCCACACCCTTGAAATTGTCATTGGCGCCGTTGGCGAGGGCCAGGAAAAGAACAGCTGGCAGAATCAGAATCGAAAGCTCCATGCTTACCTCCGGAAAATCAGGCAGTCGTAATGTCGAAGGGTTCCTTACAGATTCATCGTCTGATGCACGATGCAATATGCATGAAAGGTTTCCGGAACCATGATAAGATGAGTCATGTTATATGAGACGGGCTTGTCTATGCCGGATCGGCTATGCTCGTTACAGGAGTGTCACAATGGTAAAACATGGTAAAATTCTTGTCCCGACCGACTTTTCGGATGCCTCCGGTGAAGCGTTGCGCAGGGCATGTGTGCTGGCGCAGCAGTTTTCCGCTGAAATCTATTTGCTGCATATTGTCGAGCCGGTTGTTTTTTTCGATACGGATCTGATTTCGATTTCCCCGCTGGATGAGATTACCGAGGCTTTGCGCAAGGGTGCGGAAAAGCGCCTGCGCAAGCAGGCAGAGATGGTGGATATGGATGTTCGCGTGCATCTGGAAGAAGCTGTGGGCGAACCTTCGCGGGCGATTTGCACATTTGCCGGGGAATTGCCGGCCGATCTGATTGTTATCGGGCGCCATGGCGTGCAGGGCACACTGGAACATCTGTTGATCGGATCAACGGCGGAACGGGTAGTACGGCATGCCGGATGTTCGGTTCTGGTGACCATGCCGCACGGTTTTCCGGATGTGGAGTCGTAAGACTACAGCACCATTTTCACATCGGGATGCGAGGTTAGTTCACGATACAGGTTGTCGAGTTGTTGACGGCTTTGGGCCGTAAACGTGACTGTGACGGCGAGATAGCTGGCATTGCTGCTGGGTCTGCTGCGTACTGCGCCTTCGCCCAGATCAGGCACATGTTTGCGCACAATCATGACGATATCCGCTTCAAAGCGGGCGGAATTGATGCCCATGACCTTGACGGGGAAACGGCAGGGGAATGTGAGCGCTGATCCTTCCGACATGCATACTCCGTGATTTCTGATGTCAGGCGCATGCTATCGCTTCCTGTGCAATCGTCGAGCGGGTGCTACAGCGGTATCCCTTGTAATGCTTTATCGACATTCTCGACTGCCCATTAATGTTGAGAATATTTCAAGAAATTCCTTGCAGTTTACCAGACTTTAAGCTAAACCTGTTTTAGATATAAGATCGAGGAGGATGTATGCTGGATTCGAATAGCAGAGGAAGGCGTGAAGCCGTGGTTGTGGCTGCGGTTCGTACGCCTTTGGGCAAGGCGAATGGAGCGTTCGATGGTCTGAGTGCTGTGGAACTGGGTGCCTTGGCCATGCGGGAATTGCTGGCTCGTTCTCCGGTCAGTCGCGATGATGTGGACCATGTGATCGTGGGTAATGTGATTCAGCCTTCGGAAGCAGCCAATATTGCGCGTGTCATTGCATTGAATGCCGGCGTGCCAAGGGCTGTGCCGGCGCATACCGTGCATCGCAATTGTGCTTCGGGCATGCAGGCTGTGACTGATGCGGCAGAAAAAATCACTGCCGGTCGTGCCGAGGTGGTGATCGCCGGTGGCGTTGAATCGATGACGCATGCGCCACTGCTGTTTCATGACGATGTGCGTGCGGCATTGCATCGTCTGTCGCGCGCCAGATCGGCGATGGACAAGTTCAGGGTATTGCGAGAGTTGGCGAAAGCCCGCTGGAAGCCGAGAGTGTCACTGATGGAAGGGCTGACCGATCCGACAGTACGTCTGAATATGGGGCAGACGGCCGAGATTCTGGCACGGGAATTTTCGATCACGCGAAGGGAACAGGATGAATTTTCGCTGCGCAGTCATCAGCAGGCCGAGGCGGCATGGCAGGCCGGCTTTTACGATGACGAGGTTATGCATGTATTTGCACCACCTTCCTTTGTCGCCGTGCACCGCGATGAAGGCATTCGAAGCGGTCAGAGCATGGAAGCGCTGGGCAAGCTGAAGCCGGTGTTTGAAAAGCCGCTGGGTAGTGTCACAGCGGGCAACAGTTCACAGATTACCGACGGTGCGGCTATGTTGCTGATCAGTCATCGCGAAAAGGCCGAGGCGGAAGGATGGCCGGTGCTCGGCTACCTGCATGACTGGGCCTATAGCGGCTGTGATCCGGCGCGCATGGGGCTGGGGCCTGTCTATGCCAGTCATCGCCTGCTGCAGCAGGCAGGACTGTCGATGCAGGATATTGCGCGCATGGAAATCAACGAGGCCTTTGCAGCTCAGGTGCTGGCCTGTCTGAAAGCAATGGAGTCTGAAAAGTTCGCGCGCGAACATCTGGGGCTCGATACGTCATTGGGGGCACCGGATATGGATCGTTTGAATGTGCACGGCGGTGCCGTGGCGATGGGGCATCCTGTTGGTATGACCGGTGCCAGGCTGATTATGACCCTGCTCAGACAATTGAAACATGACACCGGCGGTGGTCTGGGCATCGCCACTTTGTGTATCGGTGGCGGTCAGGGTGGCGCCGTCCTGTTGGGGAGTGAGCCATGGAAGTCGTAACACTGATTCGTCAGGATAATACGGCGCGATTGCATTTTCAGCGCGATGACAAGCCGGTTAATGTGCTGGATGAGACATGTATCACCCAACTGGAAGCGCATCTTGATACGCTGGAAAAGGAGCCACCGCGTCGTCTGGTTGTGGAAAGCGGTGTGCAGGGATGTTTCATCGCCGGTGCCGATATCGAAGCCATTGCTGCAGTACAGGATGCCGCCGAGGCCACGCGACTGGCCGAGCGGGGGCAGGCTTTATGTCGCCGCATTGAGTCACTGCCTGCGGTCAGTATTGCTGTCGTACATGGTGCCTGTATGGGTGGAGGCATGGAGCTGGCGCTGGCCTGTGATCACATTCTTGCCGTGGAAGATAAGCGCACAAAGCTGGCTTTGCCGGAGATTCAGCTTGGTATTCATCCGGGCTTCGGCGGTTGTGTGCGCTTGCCCAAACGGGTCGGCTGGATTCGGGCCGTGGAGATGATTCTCAGTGGCAGGCCGGTGGATGCCAGGCGTGCCCGGCGCATCGGGCTTGCAGCATTAAATAGCGCGCCCGAACAGATTGAGTTGGGCATCGAATATCTGGCCGGCAAAGGCAAGGCGATGCGTGGCAGGGGAAAAACTTGGTGGTTGGCATTGCCGCTGGCAAAGGCGCTGTTTTTTCGACAGGTGGAGAAGAAAGCACTGGCGCGTTTCCGGCATCTTGATATTGAGGCCGCTTATCCGGCCATTCCGGCAACGATTACCCTGTTGAGGGAAATGATCAGTTTAAGTGACGGCATTGCCTATGCTCGCGAGGCGGCATCGCTTGGGCGGCTGGCGGTAACGCCGACCTGCAAGAATCTGATTCGTGTATTCCATCTGGGCAATGCCCTGAAAAAACAGGAAGCTGTCAGGCGTGGCAAGGAGGCTGTACTCCATTTTCGCAACACATCCGTCTATGGCGCAGGTGTCATGGGCTCGGGCATTGCCTGGGTGGCGGCCAGAACCACGGATGTGGATATGCATGATGTGGCCGCCGAATCACTGGCACGTGGCATGAAGTCACTGGGCGGACTGGCGCGTCGGGATACGCGTCGGCTGCAACGTATTCGTCCGGTGCTTGATCATAGTGGTCTGGCGCAAAGCGATGTTGTCATCGAGGCTGTGCTGGAAGATATCGATATCAAGCGCGCCTTGTGGAAAGATGTGGAAGCCCATGTGTCGGAGAAGTGCCTGTTGTTGAGCAATACTTCTTCCCTGTCCATTACGGATATGCAGCAGCAAGCCGTTCATCCCGAACGCATTGCCGGCCTTCACTTTTTCAATCCGGCGCCGAAAATGCCATTGGTTGAGGTTGTGGCGGGTAAGAAAACAGCTGCAGATGTCGTGGATCAGACGGCAGCACTGGCTGCGGCCTGGGGCAAATATCCGCTGGTTGTGGTCGATCGCCCCGGTTTTCTGGTCAATCGCTGCCTGATGCCGTTTATGGTGGCGGCATTGCAATTGATTGAACAGGGGCAGAAAGCGGAACATGTCGATGGTGCGCTGAAACATTTCGGCATGCCGATGGGGGCGATTGAACTGGCCGATCGTGTCGGGCTGGATATCTGCCTGCATGTCGGCACACATCTGGCGGATGCCTTTGGTGCGCGCTTTTCGATGCCTGACTGGCTGTCAAAGATGGTTAACGACGGGGAGCTGGGTGCCAAAAGCGGTAGCGGCTTTTTCGTTTACAGCGATGGCAAGCAACAGCAACTGAACCCGAAACTGGGCAACTACCTGAAGTTGTCAGTGACGAAAACAGAGAGCCATGCCGATATCAGCACGCGGCATGACGGAGCATGGCTGGATGCCGATATCGTCGATTATTGTCTGCTGCCGATGCTTGTGGAGGCACTGGCCTGCCTGCATGAGGGCATTGTGCAGGATGCCAGGCATCTGGATGCCGCCTTTATCTATGGCGTTGGTTTCCCGCCATTCCGCGGTGGTCTGCTGCGTGAATTTGCGCTGCGCCCGCGCGATGCATTACAGCAAAAAATCGAACAGCTTGGTTTGATACGGCCGGACAATCTGGAGGTGCTTGATGACTTCGCATGATGTGATGATATGTCCGGGTCTGCAGCGAGCCCGCGATGCAGCCTCGTTGCCGGATTTGCTGCTGCATGCGCCTTCGGAATGGATGGACAAGCCGCTGCTGCGGTTTCGCCAGGCTGATGGTACATGGCAGCAATGGTCGCGCGTGCGTGTGGCACAGGCTGTACTGCGTGTATCGGCCTGGCTGGAAGCACAGGGTGTTCAGCCAGGCGACCGGGTAGGCATTCTCGGGCATAACTGCCCGGAATGGTTCATTGCCGATTTCGCTATCCTGCGTCTGGGAGCGGTTACGGTACCGGCATATTTTACCGATCCGGAAGAGGCTGTGCGCTATGTGTTCGATGATGCCGAGGTGTCGCTTGTGTTTGTGGAGGAGGGCGAACAGGCAGCGAAGTTACAGGGCTATGCCCGTCCGTTTATGCCGTTTCGCGGCGAGGGAGAATCGCTGGCCTCCATTGCCGCTGACGAACAATGGGAAGGCAGGTTGCAGGCGCCTTGTCCGGGCAGGGATACGCTGGCCACACTGATTTATACCTCGGGTACGACCGGCCACCCCAAGGGTGTGATGCTGACACATGGCAACCTGCTCAGCGATGTGGTGGCAGGACTGGGCGGTGTTGCTGTTTTCCCCGACGATCTGTTTCTGTCATTTTTGCCCTTGTCCCATGCCTTTGAGCGTACTGTCGGACATTTCCTGCCCACAGCCAGCGGAGCGGAGATTGCCTATGCCGAGGATGTGACGACCTTGCTGCGGGATATGCCGGAAGTACAGCCGACCATCATGATTTCAGTGCCGCGTCTGTATGAGAAAATTTATGCCAGCGTCATTGCCAAGGTGGAAAGTGCGCCGGCCATCAAGCAATGGCTGTTTCATACGGCGCAACGACTGGGTGCCGAACATTTTACGTTGCAGCAGCAGGGCAAGGAACTGAAGGGACTTAAAGCCAGGGGATGGCGTCTGCTGGACAAGCTCGTGCATGAGAAACTGCGCGAGAAGATGGGCGGTCGTTTGCGTACCTTTATTTCCGGGGGGGCGGCCCTGCATCCGGACATTGCCCGCTTTCTGCTGGCGGCTGATTTGATTGTGCTGCCGGGCTACGGATTAACGGAAACGTCACCGGTACTGACCGTCAATCGTCTGTCGCATATCAAGCCGGAAACGGTTGGTCCGGCATTGCCCGGTGTGGAACTGAAGCAGGCCGATGATGGTGAATTACTGGTACGCGGACCAATGGTGATGCAGGGATACTGGAACAGGCCGGATGCAACAGCAGAGGTGCTGGACGACGATGGCTGGCTGCATACTGGTGATATCGTCGATATCGATGCGGATGGCTATGTACGCATCGTTGATCGCAAGAAAGAAATTATGGTGCTAAACAATGGCGAGAATGTGCCTCCGGCGGTGGTGGAGCAGCACCTGGTGCAGGATCCGATCATTTTGCAGGCCATGGTGATTGCCGATAATCGTCCTTATGTCAGTGCGCTGATCGTATCGGATATGGACGGGCTGCATGCTGTATGGCGCAGGGAAATGCGTTGTGCATTGCCGCATGACTGGCAGCATGACGAGCGATTTTTACGCTGGTTTCGTAAACGGCTGCAATGGGATGAACATGATCTGGCCAGTTATATGCAGGTACAGCGTTTTGCTTTTGTGGATGAAGAGTGGACACAGAACAATGGTCTGGTCACACCGACGCTGAAATTAAAACGCCGGCGGATTGCCGAGCGTTATGCTGATGTGATCAAAGCGCTGTACGCCGATGCAAAGCGTGAGGAGGATGCATAAAGGGGGGATGGCATGCCATCCCCCCTTGTTCCATGCCGATAGGCAGTGATTATTTATTCGCTTCCAGATACAGATAAGTGATACCTGCAGCAGCTCCGACGCCCGTACTGCCGGTCAGGACCGGCTGCAGCGAGATCGTGCGATTGTTGCCGCCAATCAGCACATGTGCTCCGGCGCCAACACCGACCGCGGCCGATGCGCCAACACCGCCGTATTTACCGGCCAGCTGATTGGTTCCCGGTTTGAAATCGGCTGAAAATACGGCGAACACCAGCGTTTCATCTTTTTTGAAATTCAGATCGATGCCGAGGCCGACACCAGTTTCACCCTTGTAATGTTCCTGACTGCCACCTGCGGTCGAGTCAAAGGTACATTTGAGTTTGGCTGTCGAGTGGATCAGCAGATTCACCGTTGAGCCTTTAACCTGCTGACATGTCAGAACCCCCACCTTGGTGCCGGCACTGCTGACTTCTTCAGCGGCTGTTGCCGACTGCACAGCCATCATGCCGGCAAAGGCCAGTGCGGATACATAGATCGCACAAGTAATATGTTTTTTCAGATTCATAGAGCCCTCCAAATTAATAACCTTGAACCATGGCAAGGTCTGATAACTAGTTTATAGACCAATTGCGGAACAATGGGAAGTAATACTTTCGATATGATGAATACTTATGCTTCATGCAGGTGAAGCGGGATGTGCCGGTTGCCGAAGGCATGTCGCATATTGTCGAAATGGCCGGCAATCGCGTGCTGGCAGTGCGGACAGCGCCCTGCGACGGTCACCTCGCAGGCCAGGATATTGTACCAGTCACGCACAATCAGTGCCTTCCCGCAACCCGGACACAAGGTGCTTCCGCCTTCGCTGTCGTGCACATTGCCGGTATAAACGTAATGCAGGCCAAGCTGCATGGCGATGGCTCGGGCCTGTTGTAGCATGGCCGGTGGTGTGGGCGGAATATCCGTCATTTTCCAGTCCGGGTGAAAGGCCGTGAAATGCAAGGGAACATCCGCTCCCAGATGATCGATAATCCATTGACACATACGGGCGATTTCATCCATGTCGTCGTTATGGCCGGGGATCAATAGCGTCGTAATTTCCAGCCAGCAGTCAGTATGCTCATGGAGATAAACGAGCGTATCGAGTACCGGTTGCAGGTGGCCGGCACACAGACGATGGTAAAAATCTTCGTTGAATGCCTTCAGATCAATATTAACTGCATCCATATGGGCAAAGAACTCCCTGGCGGCTTCGGCATGGATGTAGCCTGCCGTAACAGCCACGGTATGAATGCCGAGCCTGCGACAGGCTTTGGCCGTATCCACGGCATATTCGAGAAAGATCACCGGATCATTATAAGTGAAAGCAACGCTTTGACTGCCGTAAGCCTGGGCAGTTTCCGCGATGGTTTGGGGTGATGCGCTATCGCACAGACGGTCGAACTCGCGGGATTTGGAGATGTCCCAGTTCTGGCAATAGCGGCAGGACAGGTTGCAGCCTGCGGTGCCGAAGGAGAGAACACTGGAACCGGGATGGAAATGATTCAGTGGTTTTTTCTCGATCGGATCAATGCAGAAGCCGGATGAGCGGCCGTAGGTCGTCAGTATCATTCGTCCGTTTTTGTGCTGACGAACGAAACACAGACCGCGCTGCCCTTCATGCAGTTTGCAATCACGTGGACACAGATCGCACTGGATGCGCCCGTCATCCAGTTGGTGCCAGTAGCGGGCGGGAACATCGCTTTGCAACGTTATCTTTTTCATGAGGACACCTCGGTCGGTTCACTGAAATGTTCTATCTGATAGGCGTACAGCACAAGATCATCATGCCAGAAGTCAGCTGGCAGGCCTGCTTTCAGTTTCAGATGAGCCAGAAAATGCTGAGGGTCGGGCAATTGCTTCCAGACCTGTGGCAGGAATGTCGCCCGCTGCCCGGCACAGGACAGAATGACGCCATCCCGATACGGTACCAGTGCTTCGATAGCCTGCTGTTCAGCGGATACGGATAATGGTTCGGGTTTGCTCAGACGTGATATCTCGATCTCCAGCAGCGGCCATTCATGCCGTTGCAATGGCGGAAATCGAGGGTCGCTGAAAGCGGCTGTAATGGCATTATGATGGACGTCCTCATGCAAGGGACGGTATGCCTCCAGCGTGCCGATACAGCCGCGCAATTGTCCCTGCTTGTGCAGGGTTACGAAGGTGGCGGCGGGTTGCTTTAGCCATGCATCGAGAGTGCGCGTGGCCGCAGCGAAACCAAGTCGCCCGGCAATGGCTGCTCTGGCGATGGCGACGAGTATTTTGCCTCGTTCAGCCTGCATGGTGATGCCCCGTTTCATCAAAGGCAATGGAGGTGTAGCCGACAACCTGATGGCGATCGCCGGCAGTGTCGCCGGAATTGCGGTAATCGAGCAGGCGAGGTTGCAGTTTATGTCGTTCGGCAAGCTGCAGCAGACCATTGATGCCGGTGGCGCCGCAGGCATGCTCATGATCAATGGGGGCATCCAGCGACAGGATGCGTGTAATAGTCTTCCGATCGAGCATGCGCGCTTCATCGTAGGGGTGATAATGCGACAGATCGGAGCTGATCAGTATCAAGGTCTGCTCATCACTCCATAGCAGCTCCATGATATCGGTGACATCTGCAACGTCGGCATGGCCAACCACAATGGGAGTCAGGCTGAAGTCATGCAGAATGTATTGCAGAAATGGCAATTGCACTTCCAGTGAATGTTCCATGGCGTGTGCCGCATCCATGCGACAGACGGCCGTATGGCTCAGAGCTGCCGCGATGCCATGATGGTTTAATGGAACAGTTCCCAGTGGCGTGGCAAAGGTATCGCAGGCAGGTACAGCCATGCCTGTGAATGTTACGCGATGCGCCGGACCGAACAGCACGACATGTTCGATACCGCGTTCCCGCAGACAGGCAAAGCCGTGAGCAGCAGTCGGGCCGGAATAGATATAGCCGGCATGCGGCACAATCAGTGCTTTGGGGCAGGGTTCCGAAACGGCCATGGCATCCAGCCAGCCTGCAAGCATGGCTGTCAGCTCATGTGCATGAGCCGGATAAAACAGGCCGGCGACTGCAGCAGGACGAATGTTCATCGTAACATTGCCTCCTGCTATAAGCTTAATGCACAGTGCAAATATTGGGAAGCGTCAGTTTTCAGTCCTGCGGGGGATGGTCATCGGTGTTTTGCTGAAAATGATTGCGCACATGCTGGTGGGCATAACGCCAGTAGCCCCAGCCGCCGGCGATGGCGGCGATAGCCAGCGCGGCCAGCAGGCCATAAAGGCCAAAATGTTCGATAATGACCATGCCGGCGACACCCAGCAGATGACCGAGCATATAGATGATGATCGACCAGCTGATACAATTGACGATCTGCAAGATGAAGAAACGCCAGAACTCGAGGCTGGAACAGCCGAACAGAATGGCGGCGACCATGCGTGTGCCATACAGATACTGGAAAATAAAAATGGACCAGTGCGCGTATTTGTCGAGGATGATGTTGGCCTTGGGATAATGACGATGCAGCGAAGGAATGGATTCAATGATCTGCATGCCTCTCCAGCGCCCAAGTGAAAAGAAAATCAGGTGGCCGATAAAAGCACCGCTGGCAGCAACAACAATGACCTTCCAGGGCTGCATGATGCCTGCTGCAGCCAGGGCTGCCGCGGCAATGAATACCGTTTCTCCTTCAATCAGTGTCCACAGAAATACGGCCCAGTAACCGTATTGCTCGACAAATTGCTGGGCCCATTCCATAACAGGCTAGAGACGAACCGGAATGCCACGCCTGGCCAGATACGCCTTGGCCTCGCCAATCGTGAATTCACCGAAATGAAAAATGGAAGCGGCCAGAACAGCATCGGCCTTGCCTTCGGTCAGTCCCTCGGCCAGGTGTTCCAGCGTGCCGACACCGCCGGAAGCGATGACATTGGCTGTGATGTGTTCGGCAACGGTGCGTGTCAGGGCAAGATCATAGCCGTTGCGTGTGCCATCTGCATCCATGCTGGTCAGCAGGATTTCGCCGGCGCCGTAATCGGACATACGCTTCGCCCAGTCCACGGCATTGATGCCCGTGGGTTTGCGGCCGCCATGCGTAAAGCATTCCCAATGCTTGTCTCCGACCTGTTTGGCATCAACGGCCACGACAATCGTCGAGGAACCGAAACGTTCGGCTGCCTCGCGCACCAGTTCCGGATTGACGATGGCCGCCGTATTGATGGAAACCTTGTCGGCTCCGGCATGCAACAGATTTTCGATATCGCCCAGTGCTTTGACGCCGCCGCCGACGGTCAGTGGCATGAATACGTTTTCCGCCACATCGGTGACCATATGATAGAGCGTGTCGCGGTTTTCATGGCTGGCGCGGATATCGAGAAACGTCAGCTCATCGGCACCCTGTTCATCATATTTGATGGCCGCTTCGACCGGGTCGCCGGCATCGATGATATCGACGAACTGTACGCCCTTGACGACACGGCCGTGGGCGATGTCCAGGCAGGGGATGATGCGTTTCGACAGCATCAGCCGATCTTTCCGATGGCAGCGGCGAAATCAAGCGTGCCTTCATAGATGGCACGGCCGGTAATGGCACCGCAGATGCCGTCATGCACATGCCTGGCACAGGCGCGTACATCATCCATGGAGGCGATACCGCCGGAAACGATGACCGGGATCCGGATACCTGTCGCCAGTTGCACTGTTTCCTCGATGTTTGGCCCGGAGAGCATACCATCGCGGGCAATATCGGTATAGATAATGGCGGCCACGCCATCATCCTCGAATTGTTTGGCCAGTTCGCTGGCACGCACATCAGTGACATCATCCCAGCCATGTACGGCAACCATGCCGTTTCTGGCATCGATGCCGACGCAAATGCGACCGGGAAACGCACGACATGCTTCGCGCACCATATCGGGCTCGGCAATGGCGATGGAACCGAGGATGACACGGTCAATACCGAGTTCCAGCATGCCCTCAATCATGGCCAGATTCCGCAGGCCGCCGCCGAGTTGCACCGGGATATCCAGGGCGGCACAAATGGCGCGGATGGCATCCTGATTGGCCGGTTTGCCGGCGAAGGCGCCATCGAGATCGACGACATGCAGTCGTCTGGCACCGAGTTGCTGCCAGTGTCGGGCCATGGCCGCCGGGTCATCGCCGTAATCGGTGGCTTCGTCCATGCGACCCTGTTTCAGACGTACGCAGTGCCCTTCCTTCAGGTCAATGGCGGGGATCAGTTCAAACGTATGTGTCATGACGGGTTCCATTCAATAAAGGCTTGCAACATGGCCAGACCGGCCCGCTGGGATTTTTCCGGATGAAACTGCACGGCCACGATATTGTCGTGTCCGATGGCAGCGGCAAACGGGTAATCGCCGTAGGAACAGGCAGCCAGAAGGTGTTCTTCCTGTTCCGGCGCGCAATAATAGGAATGCACATAGTAAACCTGTTGGCCGGCCAGTGGCGCCAGCACGGGATGAGCTTCCCGCTGCGAGGACAGAATGACATCGTTCCAGCCCATGTGCGGGATTTTATAGCCCCGTTCAGCATGCGAGGCAGGGAACGGGTTGACGCAGCCGGGAATCAGGCCGAGGCCGCGATAATTGCCAAATTCACGCGATACGTCCATCAACACCTGCATGCCCAGACAGATGCCCAGAAAAGGTGTGTCGGCCTGTATTTTTTCGACAATAGCCTGATCCAGTCCGGTCTCCTGCAAGGCTTTGACGCAGTCGCGGAATGCGCCTACGCCGGGCAATACGATGCGCTCCACCTGTTGCAGTTGTTGTGGCGTTTTGACCCATAGCACATCGCCGCCGGCATGTTCCAGTGCCTTGGCGATGGAGTGCATATTGCCCATGCCGTAATCAATCAGTCCGATCATGTTTGTCTGCTTCGCCTACAGCGCGCCCTTGGTGCTGGGGATACCA
Source organism: uncultured Zetaproteobacteria bacterium (assembly GCA_964613235.1). GTDB lineage: Bacteria > Pseudomonadota > Zetaproteobacteria > Mariprofundales > Mariprofundaceae > J005. The sequence goes on from CAZTGM010000028.1 coordinate 16,862, forward strand.
TGCTGGCGCGGGTCGGCCTCGATGGCCATGCGCAGTGCGCGGCCGAAGGCCTTGAATACCGTTTCGATGATGTGATGGTTGTTGGCGCCGCGCAGACAGTCGATATGGAGTGTGATACGCGCATGGTTGCACACGGCCTGGAAAAACTCCTTGAACAGATCGACATCGAAATTGCCCACATGCTCCTTGGGGAAATCGACATGATATTCCAGGCCAGGACGACCGGACAGATCCAGCACGACGCGCGACAGCGCCTCATCCAGCGGCACATAGGCATGGCCGTAACGCACGATACCGGCCTTGTCGCCCAGCGCATCGCGTAATACTTCGCCGAGGCAGATGCCGATATCTTCCACGGTATGATGACCGTCGATTTCCAGGTCGCCACGGGCCTGTACATACAGGTCGACGAGTCCATGGCGCGCGATCTGTTCGAGCATATGATCGAGGAACGGGATGCCCGAATCCAGCTCGACAATGCCGTTGCCGTCCAGATTCAGTTTGAGGCGGATATCGGTTTCCTTGGTTTTACGTTCAATGCTGGCCATTCTGCTCATGCGCATGACTCCTTCAGTGCCTGAAGCAATTGCTTGTTTTCTTCCGCTGTGCCGATGGTGATTCGCAGGCAGTTGTGCAGCAGCGGACTGCCGCCCAGTTTCTTGATCAGAATCTTTCTTGCAAGCAGCTGTTCGAAAACAGCATCGGCATCCTGCACCCGCAGTGTGATAAAATTGGCTTGGGAGGGAAATACCTCGATGCCACCGATGGCCGCCAGTGCTGTCGCCATGCGCGCGCGTTCCTGCCGGATCGTGGCGGCTTGCTGATCAAATACATCGTAATGATCGAACAGCACATCTGCTGCGACCTGTGTCAGCATATTGATGTTATAGGGCAGACGCACCTTGTTCAGTTGTTCGATCAGCGACGTATCGCCGATCAGGTAGCCCAGTCGCAGGCCTGCCCAGCCCAGCTTGGAAAAGGTTTTCAGAATCAGCACATGCGAACTGGCCAAATGCGTATGGTTGCGCTCGGAAAACGGTGCATAGGCTTCATCGATGACCAGCAGGCCTGAAAAATTGTCGCGAATGCGCAAGATGGTTTCTTCCGGCCACAGATTGCCGGTCGGGTTGTTCGGGCAGGCCAGAAAGGCAAGGCGCGCTTTCTCGCGGCTGGCGATTTGCAGAAAGCGGTCGGCATCCAGCGAAAAGTCGTCGTTCAGTGGCACAGGCGTAAATGGGCGTTTGAACCAGCGCGAAATCATTTCGTACATGACGAAGGTCGGGTCGGGTGCTGCGCAACTGCCGGGTTCGACGGCCATGATCAGCATCTGGATGATTTCGTCCGAACCATTGCCGATGAGAATCTGATCAGGGCGGACGCCTTCATGTGCGGCGATTTTTTCACGCAAGGCCAGCATGCCCGCGTCCGGATAGCGGTTGATCGGTGCTGCGGCCAGCCGCTCGCCCAGTATCCGTTGTACGTCATCAGGCAGGGTGAACGGATTTTCCATGGCATCCAGTTTGATTAGGCCTGAGGCATCCTGCACATGGTAGGCGGCCAGCGTTTTGATGTCGCTACGGATCATGCGTCGGCATCCAGTCTGAGTTCGAGTGTCAGGGCATGCGCCTGCAGTCCTTCACGGTGCGCCAGATGGGCTGCGGCAGGTCCGATGGCGGCCACGCCTTCACGCGTGGAGCGGATGATGCTGCTCTTTTTCTGGAAATCGTAGACGCCCAGCGGGCTGGAGAAACGCGCTGTACGATTGGTCGGCAACACATGATTGGGGCCGGCGACATAATCACCCAGCGCTTCGGGTACAAAATGACCGAGAAAGATGGCGCCGGCATGTTTGATATAGGGCAGCAGCATGTCCGGGTCGTCCAGTGCCAGTTCCAGGTGCTCGGGCGCAATGCGATTGACGACATCGGCAGCCGTGGCCCAGCTGTCCACGAGAATCAGGGCACCGTGCGTTTCTACCGAGGCGCGGGCGATAGCTTGCCGCTCCAGTGTTTGCAGATGTGATTCAATGGCTACATCGACGGCATCGATAAGTGCGGCATCGGTGGTGATGAAAATGCTTTGTGCAGCTTCATCGTGCTCGGCCTGCGACAGGAAGTCTGCTGCCAGCCAGGATGGGTTGCCGCCATCGGCCACAACGACGATTTCGGATGGGCCTGCAATCATGTCGATGCCGCAGGTACCGAAGACCTGACGTTTGGCGGCAGCGACAAACTTGTTGCCCGGGCCGACGATTTTATCCACGGCAGGTACGCTTTCGGTGCCGTAGGCAAGGGCTGCCACGGCCTGTGCTCCGCCGACGGCAAAGGCTCGTTGTACGTCGGAAATATAGGCTGCGGCCAGCACCAGTTCATTCGTTTCGCCGCCTGGCGTGGGTACGACCATGACGATTTCCTCAACGCCGGCCACGCGTGCGGGAACGGCATTCATGATGACCGAGGACGGATAGGCTGCCTTGCCGCCCGGCACATACAGGCCGACGCGATCCAGCGGCGTGATTTTCTGGCCCAGCGTCAGGCCGGTGTCATCGGTATATTCCCAGTTTTCCTGTTGTTGATGTTCGTGATAGGCGCGCACGCGGCGCACGGCAAGCTGTAATGCTTCGCGATCCTGATCGGAAACGGCATGCCAGGCTGCTTCCATGTCATTGCGGCTGATTTCCAGTGTGTTCTGCGTGCAGTTCCATTGATCGAAACGGGAGGTGTATTCACACAGGGCTGCGTCGCCGCGCTGTTTTACGTCGGCGAGGATATCCGCCACCAGGTTCTGCACATCCGCACCGGTATCGGTTTCACGGCTCAGCAACGCGTCGAGCTGGGTGGCGAAATCGCTGTCTGATGCATTCAGGCGGGTGATGTTGCTCATGTCATGCTCCCTTGTTATCGACAATTTGACGTAAATGGTTGATCAGCGGCTGGATCAGCTCGCGTTTGATGGCAAAGCTGGCCGGATTGACGATCAGGCGGCTGGAAATATCGAACAGCGTGGTCTCCTCGACGAGGCCATTGGCTTTCAGCGTGCTGCCGGTTTCAACCAGATCGACAATACGGTCGGCCATGCCGACCAGCGGTGCCAGTTCCATGGAGCCGTAAAGATGAATGATATCCGCATGCACGCCCTGACCCAGATAATATTCAGCGGCAATTTTGTCGTATTTCGTGGCCACGGCAATGCGGCTTCCCGCAGCCGGTGGGCCGGCCTCGACCAGTTCTTTCGGCCCGGCCACGCACAACCGGCAAACGCCGATGTTCAGATCCAGCGGTTCGTACACATGCGGGCGGTATTCCAGCAGTGAATCGCGGCCGGCGATACCCAGATCGGCCGCACCCTGTTCCACATAGGTGCAGACATCAGCGGCACGGATGATGAGAAAACGCACGCGGCAATGGTGCTCGCCGAAATGAAGGTCCGGTCCGTCCACCATCAGCTTACGGGTTTTCAGCACGTCTTCGACAGCTGTCAATCCAACGGCACCCAGTAACGGCAGCGTCTGTTCAAGAATCCGGCCTTTGGACAAGGCTATGGTCAGGATTGTTTCAGCCAAAGGTGACTCCTCTCATCCAGGTTTCGCTGCCGCTGTGACGTTCGATGTCGGCCCCGAGTTTTTGCAGTTTCTCTTCGATGCGTTCATAGCCGCGGTCGATATGATAGACGCGGGAGATTTCCGTTTCACCTTCGGCTGCCAGCCCCGCCAGCACCAGACTGGCGGATGCACGCAGGTCGGTAGCCATGACCGGCGCTGCGGACAGCGTTTGCACGCCTTTGACCACGGCCGTGTTGCCGTCCAGGCTGATATCTGCACCCATGCGTGCCAGTTCCTGCACGTGCATGAAACGGTTTTCAAAAATGGTTTCGCAGATGATACTGGTGCCCTGTGCAATGGTCATCAGGGCCATGAACTGGGCTTGCAGATCGGTCGGGAAACCGGGATGCGGCATGGTATGAATATTGACGCTGTTCAGGCGTCCGGCGGCACGACAGCGAATCGTATCCTCGCCGCATTCGACATCGACACCGGCATCGCGAATGCGCGCGATGAATGCCTCCAGTTGCGACGGATCGGTGTCGGTGACGGTCACATCACCGCCGGTAATGATGCCGGCAGCCAGATAGGTGGCCGTTTCAATGCGATCGGGAATCACCTCGATATCGCCGGCACGGATGGCACTGACGCCGCGGATGGTAATTTTGTTGCTGCCATCGCCCTCGATATCGGCTCCGAGCGCACGCAGTGAGTCGGCCAGATTGACGACTTCCGGTTCGCGTGCGGCATTGTCGAGAATGGTTTCACCCTCAGCAATAACTGCGGCCATCATCAGGTTTTCGGTGCCGGTAACGGTAACCTGATCGAACATGATATGGGCGCCTTTCAGGCCATTGTCGGCACGGGCAATAACATCGCCCTGGGAAACATCGATGGTTGCCCCCATGGCCTCCAGCCCTTTCAGGTGCATATCAATCGGACGCGCGCCGATGGCACAGCCACCGGGCAGGCTGACGCGCGCTGTGCCGAAACGGGCCAGCATCGGCCCGAGTACGAGAGCGGAGGCTCGCATGGTTTTTACCAGTTCGTACGGTGCCTCGGCCTTGTCGGCCGGTCGTGTGTCGATATGCAGGCGGGACTGATCGTCGAAATGCACGTGCGCACCCTGATAGGCAAGCAGCGTCATCATCGTGGAGATATCACGCAGATGCGGTACGCGGCGATAGGTAACCGGCCCTTCGGCGAGAATGGCTGCCGCCAGCAGAGGCAGGGCGGCATTCTTGGCGCCACTTGCTTCCACGGATCCGGATAGCGGTGTTCCGCCACGAATGAAGATTTTGTCCATTAACGTTCCATTGTTACCACAGGTATTGAGCAGTCCGCATGCGTCCTTGCTCCATGTGGCGAACCATACCTGCTGAACGGGTGCGGAACAATGCAGGATGCTGACACAGGCATTTGACGGGCTAGGATGCACGCATGTCCGTTTATACCGAATTAACCCGCACCGATATCGAACAGATCCTGGCCGATTATACGCTGGGCGAATTGCATGCGTTTGAAGGTATTGCCGCCGGCATTGAAAACAGCAATTTCTTTATTGATACGGATACCGGGCGCTATGTACTGACCATTTTCGAGCGCATGCACCATGATGAGTTGCCGTATTTCATGCGCTTGATGAAGCATCTGGCGGCTGGTGGCGTTTCCTGTCCGGATGTGCTGGTGCGCAGGGACGGGGAGCTGCTGTTTCAGCATGCGGGCAAATATGGCTGCATTGTTTCCTGTCTACCCGGCAGAACCTGCGATGAACTCAATGAAGTGCAGTTGCGTTCGGCAGGGCGGGCACTGGCGGCGCTGCATCTGGCCGGTCGCAGCTTTGTCGAACACCGGCCAAATCCGACCGGATTTGACTGGTTGCAGGAAACGGCACGGCAGGTGCTTGAGCCGATGCGGGAACGGTATGGCTCTGATGCCGTACAATTGTTGCAGGATGAACTGCAGTGGCAGCAGCATGCCGAAACGGAGGAACTGTCGCAGGGTGTGATTCATGGCGACTTGTTCGTCGATAATATCCTGTTTGAGGGCAATAATGTTTCCGGCATTATTGATTTTTATTACGCGCATGATGCGCCCTATGTCATGGATATCGCCATTTCACTGAATGCACAGGCCGTATTGCTGGGGGCGAACGATACGCGCCGCATGCAGGCTTTTCTGGGTGGCTATGAAGCGATCCGGCCCCTGCAGCCGGAAGAGCAGGCTGCATTGCCGCTGATGCTGCGCCGTGCGGCCCTGCGTTTCTGGGTCTCACGCCTGTATGATGCGCTGTTCCCGCGCGAAGGGGAAATGGTGCAGATCAAGGATCCGGAAGAATACCGCCGCAAACTATTGCTGCATCGCTAGACGATGTGCGCGAAGCAACATATTGGTGGATGATCGAATATAACAAGGAGAGGTCGCACGATTTTATGGGCGACATGACACCGGTGGAAGCTTGGAAAAACTACGCCAGAACCTCTACTTTTAATCTGTCGCCTTGACGGGGAATCTTACGGAATGGGTAGACGACCTCCTAACTTCTATTCAATATAGACTATTGTTACGCTGTTTAGTCGTCCCTGAATAATTCATTTTCACACTGATCTTAGCAATCGGCAGGTGG
>CAZTGM010000029.1:0-22454 GCA_964613235.1 uncultured Zetaproteobacteria bacterium
TGCCGATTACGATTATCACGGCATATGGTGAGGATGATGCATTAAAGGTACTTAGTTTGCGTCGTGTGGATGTGCTTAACAAACCATTATCCTACCACACCCTGCTGCAGCATCTGATACAGGTGCAACAGCGACGGGGCTAACCTGTTCTTCACCTTATATTACATTGCACATGAGTCCGTTCGGCCAATCTTTAGATTGACTGAATCGGGCTATTGGCGCTGGTGATTCTCCACCGTTGGAGGAATGGCGTCTGCCGATGCCTGCAGGGCCAATGCATCCGGATGCGTCGTATAATGTTGGCGCACGGCCTGTGCCAGCTTTGCCTTGACCTGTTCATCCACCAGTGCAGGCGAATCCTCGGGGAGAGCCTCCAGCAGTGCGTCGAGCAATTGCTCCTGCGGATGCGGCAGCTGTGCGTGCCATGATTGCAGCAGGCTGCGATCGATATATGCCGGCAGCGAGCCAAGAATGCCGATATCGTTCTGGTCATGCACCAGCAACCCTGAAGTCGTGCCGCGGTCAAGCGTCAGTACCTGAAAGAAATACAGCGTGTGATAGGCCAGTTGCGCCTGTCGTTGCGCATCCGTCGGCGCCGGAGCATGATGCAGGCTGTCAGCAAGAATTGCCACATAGGTATCGATGGCCGTTTCACCCACGCTGGTAGCCAGTGCCAGATCGGCATCGTTATCGTCGCTGTGATAACTCTCCAGATAGAAGTGTGCTACGCCACGATGGCGTTTCAGGGTTGGAATATAGAAATAGCGATCGCCTTGTGCCGCGGCTTCCGCATATTGCGCAGGTGCGGCCTGTTTCAGCGCATCCATAAAACTACGGGTTACAGCAGGGGTTTCGATGGCGGGGTTTAAATCAGCCATGATGCGCCAGTAGCCGGCACCACCCTTCATTTCCGTCCAGCTGATATGGATATGCACCGAAGGCGCCAGCGGATGGTGCGGATGGATGATCGTGGAAATGGCTGTGGCTGAGCCAAGCCTGCGCGCAGGCTCGTCATCGTAATGTACCTGGGAGACGTTGACCGAACCACGGCCGAACACGGGCGTGTCGGCAATTTCAAAGCGGATGCCCCCGCCATGCCGGCCTTCATCGCGTAACCATTCCACGGCTGTGAAACGATGTTCATCACCATGCTGTGCTGTCAGCTGTTCGAGAGCTGCAACGAAACGCTGTTGCAGGCGAGTAACCAGTTGTATGGCCGCGGTGGCCTGTGCGGATTGTGCCGGAATGCGTGTCATATTGTTCAACCTTTGGAATTGGATTCAGGCAACTATGGCTGCAGATAGCACCGGCTTCAATAATGCGGTGGCGGCACTTCCTCATCGATGCGGGCAATGACATTGTCGCTGACGTTTTTCAGATGTGCCTTGATGCGTCGGATGTCTTGCAGTAAAGCATCGATTTGTTGCTGTTGCTCGGTGACGACGAGGTTCAGTTCCTCGATCGTGCGATCCTGATAGGCGATGCGCGATTCCAGTTCGATGATGCGTTCGTTCAAATCCATTGCAGCGGTTCCTCCTGCATCAGTGCGGCCTGTTCCTTCAGTGATAGCAAATGATCTTCCCAGTAGTGCGTATCGTTAAACCATGGAAAGGCATGTTTGAAGGCCGGGTCTGACCAGCGTCGTGCCAGCCAGGCGGTATAATGCATCATGCGCAGTGTACGCAATGCCTCGATGAGATTCAGCTCGCGGATATCGAAATCATGAAACTGGGTATAGCCCTGCAATAATGCCGCCAGACAGGATTCCATATGCGCCTTGCTGCCGCTTAAAAACATCCATAAATCCTGTATGGCCGGGCCCGTGCGTGCATCATCGAAATCGACAATCTGCGGCCCCTCGTGTTCGTGCCACAGAATATTGCCGGGATGACAGTCTCCGTGCAGGCGGATGTGTGCAACATTGCCCGCACGTTCAAACAGGTGTTCGACCTGATGCAGAAGTTGTTCGCACAGCGTTTCATAGGAGGTGCGCAGGTGCAGCGGAATAAAGTCATGCTGCAACAGATAATCGCAGGACTTACGGCCGAAGGCATCGATACTCAGCGCAGGTCGCGCATGGAATGATTCCAGCGAGCCCACGGCATGAATGCGCCCCAGATAGCGGCCGAGCTGGTGCAGGTGTTCACGATTGTCCAGCTCCGGTTCGCGACCATGGCATAGCGGATAGAGTGCGAAACGGAAGCTATTATAACGAAACAGTGTTTCGCCATCAATCTCAAGTGGTGCGATGACCGGAATATCCAGTTCAGCCAGTTCCATGGTGAACAGGTGTTCTTCACGGATGGCCGTATCACTCCAGCGTTCGGGCCGGTAGAACTTGGCGACGACGGGAGCGTCATCATCCAGTCCAATGCGATAAACGCGATTCTCGTAGGAGTTCAGCCCCAGCATATGGCCGTCGCACGGCAGACCAGCGCTTTCCACGGCGCCAATGACCTGTTCCGGTCCAAGCTCGAAGAAGGCATGCAGCGCCTGACTCATTGTTTGGCCAGTCCGAGCAGGAACTCGATATTGCCTTTCGGCCCCTTGATTGGCGATTCGACAACATCGATGACACAGGCGCCGGGAAATTCGTCCGTGACGAATTGCAGGATTTTGTCGACAGCCGACTGGCGTATAGCATCATTGCGTACGATGCCTTTACTTAGGTGTTTTGCGCCGACTTCGAATTGCGGCTTGATCAGCGCCACGCACCAGCCGCCGGTTTTGAGAAATGGCCAGGCATGCGGCAACACCCGGGTCAGGGAAATAAACGAGGTATCGATGACGATGGCATCGACATCTTCGGGGATTAGCTTGCGATCCAGCAGGCGCACATGAGTTCTCTCCAGGTTAATGACCCGGTCATCCTGCTGCAGTTTGTAGTGCAACTGGCCATGGCCGACATCAACGGCATAGACTTTGCGTGCATGCTGTTGCAGCAGTACGTCGGTAAAGCCACCCGTGGAAGCACCGACATCGAGGCATATGGCATCGCGTGCCTGAAACTGAAACACTTCCAGTGCTCTGGCCAGTTTCAGGCCGCCGCGCGAGACATAGGGCAGGGTCTCCCGGACTTCGATGTGTGCCTCGACCGGGAATAGCATGCCGGCCTTGTCCGCCTTCTGGCCGTTGACATAGACGAGGCCGGCCATGATCAGGCGTTGAGCCTGACTGCGGCTATCCACGCCAGCGCATTCGCTGACCAGCTGGTCCAGGCGCTGTTTGCCGGGCTTGGCCATCAGAGTGCGCGCAGCGTATCGAGAATGGCGGCCTCATCGAGTTGCAAATCGCGCAGGATTTCCGCCTGGGTACCGTGTTCGGGAAAGGTGTCGGGCATGGCCAGGTGACGTACGACACCGCACCAGCCGGAAGCCACTGCCAGCGCGATAATCCTTTCGCCGATACCACCTTCGCGCACGCCTTCTTCAACGATGATCAGCGGTTTGCCGGGTTGCAGCAACGCGGTGATTGTGTCCGTATCCAGCGGTTTGACAAAGCGCAGATTGAGTAACGAGAAGGCCCTGCCTTCATGTTTACGGCAGGCTTCCACGGCCTGAAGTGCATCACGTACGCGACTTCCGATAGCGACGACCAGGCCGTCTTCTCCCTGTTCCAGGATTTCGGCCTGTCCGATCGGCAGTGCGGCAGGTGTACGGGATGCAACGCCATAGCCGTTGCCGCGCGGATAGCGAATGGCGACAGGTCCGTCGATGGTAAAGGCCGTGGCCAGCATATCGCGCAATTCCTGTTCGTCCTTCGGTGCCATGATCGTCATATTAGGCAGGCAGCGCAGGTAGGCGATATCGAACATGCCCGTGTGTGTGGCGCCGTCGGCACCGACGATGCCGGCACGGTCCATGCAGAAGATGACGGGCAGGTTCTGGATGCAGATATCATGAATGATCTGGTCATAGGCCCGCTGCAGGAATGTTGAATAAATGGCTACAACGGGTTTCAGACCGGCTACAGCCAGGCCGCCGGCAAATGTGACGGCATGCTGTTCGGCAATGCCGACATCAATGCAGCGATCCGGATGCCGTCGCTGAAACAGCGAGAGCCCTGTGCCGCCGGGCATGGCTGCGGTAATGGCCGTGATGCGGTCATCTTCATCGGCCAGATCGGCCAGTGTTTCGGCGAAGACTTCGGTGTAGGAGGGAGGTTGATTCGTTTTCTTAAACGGTTTGCCTGTTGCAGGATCATAAGGCCCCAGGCCGTGCCAGGTTTCCGGATCTTCCTCGGCGGGTGAGAAGCCCAGCCCCTTGCGCGTCAGCACATGCAGCAGGATCGGCCCTTCCAGGTCCTGACAGTTTTTTAGCGTCGGCAGCAGGTGATCGAAATTGTGGCCGTCCACGGGGCCGATATAACGGAAGCCCATTTCCTCGAACAGTGTACCCGGCACGATCATGCCCTTGACGTGTTCTTCCAGTCGCTTGGCCGCATCCAGTGCGCCGGGCAGTTTTTCCAGCACGCGCCGCGCCACATCCTTGGCATTGGTATACTGCTTGCCGGAAATGATGCGTGCCAGATAGGAAGACATGGCGCCGACATTGGGGGCGATGGACATTTCATTGTCGTTGAGGATGACCAGCAGGCGATTACGGTTGCCGCCGGCGTGATTCAGCGCCTCAAAGGCCATGCCGCCGGTCAGTGCGCCATCGCCAATGACGGCAATCACGTGATTGTCCCGCTTAAGCAGATCGCGGCCATAGGCCAGGCCGTAGGCTGCCGAGATCGAGGTCGAGGCATGGCCGGCACCGAAAGGGTCATGCGGTGATTCGCTGCGATTGGTGAAGCCCGACAGGCCACCGTACTGACGGATCATCGGCATGCCGGCCAGCCGGCCGGTGAGAATTTTGTGCGGATAGGCCTGATGACCGACATCCCAGACGACCTGGTCTTCCGGCGAGTTATACAGATAATGCAGGGCAATGGTCAGCTCAATGACGCCCAGGCCTGCGCCAAGGTGTCCGCCGATTGGCGCCAGAGTTTTGACCAGATAACGGCGCATTTCCAGTGCCAGGTCGGGCAATTGCTCAACGGGCAACTGTTTCAGATCGGCAGGTTCGTGAATGCGTTCAAGCAGGGGGTATGAGTTCAATGTTGCCGCTCCCGGATGTATTGAGCGAGTTGCTCAAGATGGTGTGTATCGCTTTGCAGGGAACGGCAGGCGGACAAAGCGATATCCAGCAGTTCATCGGCCAGTTCACCTGCGCGACGCAGTCCCATGACGGAGACATAGGTGGCCTTGTTTTGGTCTGCATCCTTGCCGGCACTTTTGCCCAGCGTATCGGAGCTTGCTGTGGCATCAAGGATATCATCGGTGACCTGAAACAGCAGGCCAATGGCCTTGCCATAGCGGGCGCAATATCTGATACGCGCATCATCGGCACCTGCGATCAGGGCTCCGGCTTCGCAGGCATAGCGAATCAGGGCCCCGGTTTTGTGAATATGAATGCGCTCCACTTCGCATTCTGAGGTGATCTGCTGATCATCAGCCAGCATGTCCAGCAACTGGCCGCCAACCATGCCCTGACCGCCGGAGGCGATGCACAGCTGGCGGCACAGCTGCACTTTTGTTTCTGCCGGCCAGTCGGCATCGGTCAATAACTGGAAGCCGAGGGTGAGCAGGGCATCACTGGCCAGCAGTGCCGTGGCCTCGTCAAATTGACAGTGACAGGTTGACTTGCCGCGCCGTAAGTCATCGTCATCCATGCAGGGCAGGTCATCCTGAATCAGTGAATAGGTATGAATGCATTCCAGACTCAGGGCTGCAGGCATGGCGCTGGCCGGTATGTCACCGCCACAGGCGCGGAACGTTTCCAGCAGCAGTACTGGCCGAATGCGTTTGCCGCCGGCTAGCAGCGAATAGCGCATGGCATTCCACAGCGTTTCGGGCATGCCTGTGCGATATTGCAGCAGCATGGTATCCAGTTGCGCATGCACGTTCTGTGCATGTTCCTGCAAAAAGGAGGGGGCGCTCATGCAGCGCTGCTTTCATCCTGATTGCCGAGCACCTGCAGACGCTGTTCGGCCTGATCCAGCAACGCTTCGCAACGACGGGTAAGTTTGACGCCTTCTTCAAAAGCCGCCACGCTTTCTTCCAGCGGCAATTGGCCGGACTCAAGTTTCTCAACCAGTGTCGTCAGCTGGTTCAGTGCTTCTTCAAATGTCATGGCATCAATGTTCTGGTGCTTGTTCATCGCCGGCTCCTGCAAGAGCGTCGATTGTAGGGTCTGGGCCGGCAGGGTCAATGTGGCGGGTGGTCGTACAACCCCGGACATGCCATCGGGCTGTCATTATTCTGTCAACATGATGACATGATGTCGGTTCACCATGCACCCACCATTAAACAGGGGGTTAAGTGATGATTGAGCAGCTTGTCACATCTTATCTGGAAGCTATTGAACGCAGGCATGGCATACAGGCACGGGAGAATACCCGGCTCGAATACCGGGGCGGAACCTGCTTTTTTCTCAAGCGGCATGATGCCTATTACGGACAACTGGTGGATATCGCTTCCCTGAAGATGATGACCCGCCGGATGCATGCCTGACGGAGTATGATCATGGAAGTGTACAAGGCCATCCATACCTATCTGGAACTTGTTGAGCGGCGACTGGGCAGGGATGTGCGTCGGCAAACGGTGCTGGAGCACCGTGGTGGCAGGAACCTGTTTCTCAAGTCGCCGTATATGGAGCAGGGCCGACTGATCGATATTGGTACCGTAATGCAGATGATACGAAACTGCTCCCGGGTTACCTGATGATCCAGCGGTTCCTTGCGGGCGGACGCGGGTTTGCGCGTCCGTTTTATTATTGTGAATCGGTGCTGAACAGCGCCTCGGCATGCCGGATGATGTGTGCTTCGACGTCTGCACGCTCGACGTTTACACCTGCCTGCTGCATGGAAGTGACCGGCTGGTCACGCATACCACAGGTGACGATGCCGCGAAAATGATTCATGTTCGGCGCGATATTCAGTGCAATGCCATGATAGGTGACCCATTTGCGGCAACGCACGCCCACGGCGGCAATCTTCAGCGTATCCAGCCAGACGCCGATGCCTCGCGTGCTGCGCGTACTCTGCAGGCTGAAGTCGTGCAGGGTACGGATGATCATTTCCTCCAGTCGCCAGACATGGCGATGCAGGTCCTTTTCCTGCCGGATATCGGCAATGACATAGCATACGAGCTGGCCGGGGCCATGGTAGGTGACTTCTCCTCCCCTCCCTGTCGGACAGACCGCGATTTCGTCGCCATCGATCCGCCGCGTCAATACATCGGTTTCGTTGCCGGATGTGCCGATGGTGTAGACGGGCGGATGTTCGGTGAGCACGAGAAAGCCCGTGGCCTCGCCGGCCAGCACCTGCGCCACCAGTCGTTCCTGCTCCTCGACAGCGGCAGGATAGGGCATCGAGGCATGGCGAATCAGTTGCATCGGCGCATGCTATAAAGCCGGTGCAGGGAGTGCCATCAGTATGACAAGCCGATGGCCCGGCACAGCCATGCCGCCAGCGGGGCTGCCGTGGCAAAGCAGCTGCCGATAAAGGCAGGCAGTTCGGTATCTGTCATCAGTTCCGGCGCCAGTGGTGTCAGGGCGATGAAATCCTTGCGTTTCAGGTCCTGAATCAGTGGGTGGTCGGCAGCATAACCGCGTGGCGAGCGCTGCAGGCTGTTGCCGGAGAAGTGAAAAAGACGGGCAAAATCAGGCTCCCCGGAGATTTTTTGCCATTGTTGCGGATGCGTGTCGATGGCATGGCGGATCCGTTGCAGGGTCGGAGCATCCGGATGCCAGATGCCGGCACCGGCAAAGACCTTGTGCGGTTCGATATGCAGGTAGAAGCCGGGTGTATGGGTGTTGCGTCCCTGTTTATGGCGAAAATGAATACCGATATGCGTCTTGTAGGGCTGCTTGTTTTTGGCAAAGCGAGTGTCGCGGTAAATGCGGATCAGTGAACCGCCCTGCTTGCGATCATCGGCGATGAAATGCGGCGCAATGCGGGCCAGTTCCGGCTGCATGGCGCGAATAAAGGCCCGTGCCGGTTCGCGTACATGGCTTTCATAATCCGCTTTGTGTGCCTGAAACCATTCGCGGTTGTTATGTTGCGCCAGCTGCCGGAGAAAATCGAAGGTCTGTTCGCTGAAATATGTTGTACTCATGTGTCTTGGCCGAAACCATGGGTGCGATGCGCACCATCGCAATAAGGCTTCGTGGCCGAGGCTCCACAGCGACAGAATGTCGCCTTGTTGCCGCGGCACTGTTCTTTGCCTGCTGCATCGAGCAATGTGAACGGACCTTCGACGTGCAACGGACCACCGATATCAAAACGAATTTCCAGCGGGCCGGCGGCCGGTTCTGCCGGTGCAAGAGGATAGGGGATATCGCCTTGATCGTGGAAATGGCTTTGACGATGACTGTTGTCACACCAGGGCATCAGGCGTGATTGCCCGCAACGGCAGAAAGCAGCACGGAAGGTATTAAGTGCTTTGCCGTTCACCTGCATGACGGCATGTACATACAGCGGTCCGTCGGGCACGGGCTGTATCGTATTTTCGCCCGGTGGTGTATCCATCGGCTGGGCGCTTGTCTTGTCGATGCAGCGCAAGGCACCGGTAGGGCAGGCGGCACAGATACGTGCCACATCTGCTGTCGCGGCACCATCGGGATGCACCCAGCGACCGGAGCGTCTGGTGTCAAAGACAGCCGGCAAATTGCGGGTGCAGTCGCCGGTATGGATGCAGCGGGAGAGATCGAACTCGACGATGACGTCCTTGCCTTCGTAACGGTGAATGCGGCTCATGCCCCCATATTAAACAAAAACGGGATCAGTCGCACAAGGTAATATGTTCGCGATATTCCGTCAGTGGATTGGTTGGCGCCGGGTCATTGTCGCATGCGCAACCGGCATCAATGCTACGGAACATCAGGCTGGCATGGATACGAATGTCATCATCACGTTGCCGGATGCTGTGCATCAGCACCTGCAGGATGTTCGGGAACGGGGGCATTGCCATGCTGCATAAGGTGATGCAGGGGCAGTATGTCTGTGGCCAGGGCGGCAAGTTACGGCGCGTAAGCCATGTATTTATTGTGCATTGCTTCCTGATGCGAGTGCTTTCAGCGTATCTGTAACAAGCTGTGGATGCTGTCAGTCAACGAAGGGGCCATGCTGATGGACTGGCTCACAATGTGGTTTGCCGAAGCACCAGAGCAGGTGTGTTCTTTCCCGGGCATGCAGCGAACATTCAGTTTCGTTTTCAAGAAGCAATGCCTGCCCGGCTCTGACAACAGCGTGGTCACATGCAAGTTCACCTGCAACCACGTAGATGATGCCGCGATATTCAGCAGTGATGGCCCGCGTCAACCGGCTTTGGGCGGACATGCGGATATCGAGATATTCTACAGGCGTATGCAAACGGATGGCGCCGTTGTCGCCGACAATGGTGCGGATTTCGATACCATGCGAGATGGTTGGCGCAATATGATCGACCTGCTGATAGGCCGGTGTTATGGATTTCAGGCGTTGCGGAAGGTTAACCCATAACTGGATGCCGGCTGTGCGGCCAACCGGAAATTCCGAGTGCACGATGCCACTTCCCGCAGTGAATGCCTGTGCACCTCCGGCATGAACAGTTCCTGCATTGCCGAGATTATCGGCATGCCGCATGCCGCCGGCAAACAGCCAGGTGATGGCTTCAAAGCCACGATGTGGATGCTCGGGGAAGCCGCCGTCTGCAATATCGAAATGATCGAACAGTACGAATGGGTCAAAGTTGCGCAGGCTGGGCACCGGCATCAGCCGCCGCACGGTGACGCCGTCGCCTTCCGGCACCGTCAGGCTTTCAACTTGCTGAATGCTCATGGGGTCGGCTTATCAAGATGGAGTTCCGGCCCTTTGGGCACAATGCGTGTCGGATTGATGGATGCATGCGAATAATAGTAGTGCTGTTTGATATGCTCGAAGTTCGTCATTTCGCGGAAAGCAGGCATGGCATACAGGCCTTGCAGATAGCGCCAGAGATTCGGCATATCGCAAATCCGGTTGCGATTGCATTTGAAATGACCGTAATAGACGGCATCGAAGCGGATCAGTGTCGTGTACAGGCGAATGTCGGCTTCCGTCAGCTGTTCGCCGATCAGAAACGTGTGCTCTGCGAGCCGGGCTTCAATCGTGTCCAGTGCGGCAAACAGTACATCAAAGGCTTTTTCGTATGCTGTTTGTGTGGTGGCGAAGCCGCAGCGATAGACGCCGTTGTTGATGCCGTCATAAACGAACGCATTGATTTCATCGATTTCGTCACGCAGTTCCGCCGGATAGTAATCATCCGTATTGTCGGTAAGCGTATCGAAGGCCGAGTTCAGCATACGGATGATCTCGGCCGATTCATTGCAGACGATGCTCCGCCGCTTTTTATCCCACAACACCGGCACGGAAACGCGTCCCGTATAATGCGGATTGGCATGCGCATAGAGTTCATACAGATGTGTGGCACCATATAATGGTTCCGGATCAGGTCGAAATTCCCAGCCCTGATCCAGCATATGCGGATGCACGATGCTGACGGGAATTTGCGTTTCCAGCCACTTGAGGCGGCGCATGATCAGTGCACGATGCGCCCATGGGCAGGCCAGGCTCACATAAAGGTGATAGCGGTCCGCTTCAACGGGATGGCAGTCATCCCCGATGGCACAGCGAAATTGCGCCTCGGCGCGCCGGAAGCTGCCGTCCTCTGAAGCCCATACGCCATTGTCCGTTTCCCAGCGCCCGTCAATCATCATGCCCATGCCTTCAGCCTGCGCTTTCCGCGCAGGAAATTCAATGCAGGATTGCCCGGATACTGCTGGTCAGGAGGTTCACCTGTGCACGGCGCAACGATCAAGGAAGTCGGCAAAAGGCATGGGCGCTACAGCTTTGGTCAGTTGTTTGAGAATTCCATTCTCACCGAGAAAGTCCTGGGGCTTTTTGTAATCTGATAACAGACCCGATTAGGGGCAAATAAACCATGCTCGAATTCACCTGTTACGCACCGAAGCGGTAATGCTTGCGGATCGGCGCGCTTACCTGCCAGGTGCAGGACATGCCGGCGGGGAAGGTGACAAGATCACCTGCGCGGATGGTTGCCGGTGTGCCGTTATCGGCGTGACCGTGACTTCGCCTTCGAGGATATAGCAGGTTTCTGTTTCCTCATAGGCCCATGGAAAGCTCGAAACCTCGCAGGACCAGATCGGCCAGTCGGAGAGACCCAGTTGCTTCAGCTTTTCCTGCGATGGTACATGTTCGATGTGGATATTGCTCATCATGGCTGCTCCTTGCGCTTCGGTATACTGCAAATATATCAAGCCTGCCGGGCTAGAACGTATATTCCGTTTCCAGATAGACGCGGTCGTTATTGGCGAACTGGCCGAGGAAACCGGTATGGCCGCCGAATACGTCCGCGCCGAGGGTGAACACCAGCGCATCGCTGTATTCATAGGCAAGTTTGGGGCGAGCCAGCCAGCCGCCGGCGGCCCAGTCAGCCAGGATCAGGATTTCCGGTTTGATCGTTTCATTTTTAAAATCAGTGGCGATGCGCAGCGTCCAGAATCCACTATCGCGCGGCTCCTGCAGTGCAGCGTTCCAGCCGGGGATATGGCGGATAAAATATTGCGCGCCGATGGTCCAGTTGTATTGCGTCCACTCAGCAGCCAGTGCCGCATTCAGTGTGGTTTTACGCTGCACGGTGTCGGCAAAGCTAGTGCCGCTGGCATTGATGCCCTCGCCCAGGTTGGTGGCCATTTCACCGCGCAGAACCCAAGGGCCGAAGGCATTGGAAAATGAACCGCCGAGTGTGTGCATGCGCAGATGTGCCAGTTGCAGCGTGAGTATGCCGGGGGTGAGTTGCACGAAGGCATTGGGCGTATCTTTCCTGCCGTAGAAATAGTTCAGCGAGACATCCCAGCCGGACAGATTGGCCCTCCATGCGGCACCGGCCTCGGTGTTGGTAGGCGACCAATTCGGTTCGCGGGAAGGCAGGATGCGTAGTTGTGTGCCAGGCGGGATCGGTGGCGTGGCCAGCGCCCAGCGCGAGCCGGGTGGCGCCAGTTGTGCGGCGCGGGCATCGGGAATGACGACGAGTTCAAATTCCTGTTCTGTTTCGGTATCCGGATAATAATTCAGCCGCGCGGCGACCAGACCGATGCGTGAGTCGAGAAAATCATCGAGGATAAACTCACGCAAATCCAGCGGATTGACGATATCCAGCATACGCAGGCCGTCGGTTTTGCCCCAGACGATTTGCTGCTGGCCGAGCCTGAGATCGAAGGCATCGCCCTGATAGAACAGATAGGCTTCCTTGATTTGTGTTACCGTGCGGTAATGGCGCTTGATTTCGGCAGTCAGGTCGGGGGCACGCGTGGCTTCGATATCCATGGCAGCGTCATACCAGAGCAGTGCCCGGCTGCGAAACTCCCAGCCGCCACCGAACACGGCTTCCGGCTCCAGTTCCAGCCGGTTCTGGATTTTATCCCAGCGTGTTTCACCGCTGACAAAATAAGCTGATTCGTTTTTCACGCCGCCATGCAGACTCCATTCCGCAGCGCTTAATGTGGCGGCTGATGTGATCAGGGTCAGGCAGAGGGCGGCAAGGTATCGGATCAATGCACCTTGCCTTTGAGCAGAACAGGAAACAGATAACAACTGGCCAGATAGCAGATGGCCATGGAGCCGGCAACCAGTGCTCCCAGTTTTACCTGTGGATACAGATTCGCGCTGAGCAGGACCAGAAAGCCGCCGATCACAACCAGCGCATTGAACAGGATGGCGCGACCGGTATCCTCATTGCTGGCGCGAATGATATCGGCCCAGGGCATGTGTTGTTGTTCATAGCTGCGATAGCGGTAGAGATAATGAATGGCGAAATCCACACCGATGCCCAGCGCCATGGCACCGGTAATGGCTGTGCCGATCTCCAGCGGTAGCCCGACCAGCCCCATGATGCCGTAAATAACAATGACGGCGATCGATACCGGCAAGATAGCCAGTGCTGCATCGCTGACTTTGCGGAACATGGCCAGGCAGAGCAGGAAGATGAATACGAGCGCCAGCAGCAGCGACTTGATCTGGCCGCTAATGATCAGATCGGAAAAGCGGTAGATGGTATAGCCGGTGCCGGCAAACGTAATATCTGCATCGGGGAACCATTGTTTGCCATATTGTTCCAGCAGATGCACCAGCCGTTCGGCGTCGGCACTGCCATCGTTTTTCAGCTGGATGCGGATATGTGCCTGACGATAGTCGGAGGTGATAAAGGCATCGAAATCATCCGGGGCACCGGAAAATGAATACAGCAGCAGGTATTGCGCAGCCAGATCGGAGGAGTTCGGTGGCAGACGCCAGGCCTGTTTGCCTTCATGCATGACCTTGTTCATTTCTGCCAGGAATTCGGCCATGGAGGCCGAATCGCCGACGACGGCATCCTTCTCGACGGCGTGTTGCAATTGATACATGCCGTCAAGAAAGGCCGGTTCAAGCACGCCGTCGGCCTTGCCCGTATCGAGCATAACATCCAGTGTATTGGTACCGGAGAAATGTGCATTGAGCCTGTCATCGGCCTGACGGATCGGGTCGGAAGGGCGGAATTCCGACACCAGCGATGAATCCACATGCAGATTCGCCAGCCCCCAGGCAGAGCCCGCCATGACAATGAAAAATACGGCGATAATGCGGCGGGGTTGCTGCACGACGATGCGGCTCATCCATGCGAGGTAACCGGCAAAGGCCAGCCTGGTCAGCGGTTGTTCCCGTTTGGGCAAAATGGCTTCAATAGCCGGAATGAACAGAATCGTGATGATGAAGGCATAGATGATGCCGGTGGCTGCAAAGATGCCAAAATAGCGCATAGGCAGCAATTGTGAGGTCAGCATGGCCAGAAAACCCGCGGCCGTGGTCAGCGTGGTCATCAGGATCGGCAGCCACATGCCGTGCATGCCGCGGATGATCGCCTCTTCCCTGCTGATAGCGCTGTCACGTCCTGCCTCGACGCGAATATGCGTCAGCAGATGCACGGAATCGGCAATACCAATGGCCAGAATCAGAATCGGAAGCAGCGTGGTCACCGTGTAGATGGGGATGCCTGCAGCGGCCATGGTACCGAGCATCCATAATTCGGACAGGATGACGACGGTAAGCGGAATCAGCACACCACGGATATTGCGGAAGGACAGGAACAGCAGCAGTGCCAGCAGACTGAGAATGATGGGTTGCATCTGCTGCATGTCCTGCGGCATATAGACGCCGAAGACGCCTTCGATAATCGGCCGGCCGGCAATGAGGATCGTTTCCGGCCCGCCACGTGCCTGAATCTCTGCCACCCGGTCCCGGACCAGGTGATAAATCTCATGATAATGACCGACATAGGATGGATCCGGACGTACAACGATGAGTGTGCCTTTGCCATCCTCGCTGACGATCGAGCCCATATAGATGCCGTTGTCCTTTAGCCGCTGGCGCAGGTGGGCGATGGCCTCCGGCGTGCTTGCCGGCTGCGGCATGAAGCGTTCGACTTCCATGCCATCAGCCGTGCCGCGAATATCCTTGATCGTGGACAGGCTCATCAGATCGGATAGTGCCAGCGTGCGGAATTCCTTGCGTGTTTTTAGCCAGCTGGTCAGCTCATCGACGAGTTTGAGCGTATGCGGATTGTAAATGCCTTCCGGTTGCTTCTCATTCAGGATACCGATGACGACCATGTCCGCCGAGGAGAACAGTTTTTCCAACTTTTTCTTGTTGAGATAGGCATCCATGCTCTTGGGCAGCATGTCCTCGATATTGGTTTCCATCTTCAGTTGCGGCAGTTGTGTGACAAATGCCGCCGTGGTCACTGCCAGCAGGATCAGTACCAGCCAGGCGCGATTCACGATGAAAGAGAAGAAGGCATGCATGGCTATTCCCCTTATCTGCGGTAGCCGCGTTTAAGTGAGCGTTGCGTAAACAGGCGATCTTTCAGGCCAGTGTTATAATGTTGATCAGAAAACTCCAGCATTGTTTTGTGGCTGCTCTGCACGTTGGCCATTTCCACCTTCAGCGGTGACCAGATGCCCTGGATCTGCTTCAGCCCGGATACATGCAGATGTTTGAGTTCGCGACCGGCCTGATCCCAATAGTCCACACGGATGGCCATATCATTGTCCTTGCGCACGTATTGAACCATCTTCGAATAGCCGAGTTCGTGCATGACCTCGTCGGACACCGGCGTGCCTTCCACCTTCCAGCAGTCGTGACCATCGATGGTTTCGCTGCCCAGCAGTTTCCAGTGGTAATCGGTCAGTTCCGGCGTTTGTTTCATATCTTCGAACGTGAAATCGGTGCCCATGAAATAGTCGCCGCGATCTGCAGCTGAAATGCGGCGCACTTTTTTGAGTGCCGGAAGATACAGCCACTGATCATCGTCTTTGTCGGGATCATCATAGTCGAATGTGAGCAGGGCCGTATCGCGAATATTGGCTGGCTCGGTGAAGAACACGACCATCTTTTTATCATTGCCGTAGTCCTTGCGGAAACTGGCCGTATGGCGAACTCGTTGGTTGCCATTGCGGTCGATGAGGATTTGCGTCATCTGTTGCGTCAGGTCATCGCCATCTTCGCGGTTGTCCACGGCCTGCATGATTTCAAGTCCCGTCGGGTCGGCCATCGATGCCTGTGCGAAAGGGAGTATTACAGCCAGCGTCAGGGTTAAATACAGGCCGGTTTTTTTGATGTGCATCATTGCTCTCCTTTGTTGTGATCCGATGTTACAAAACTGTGCATCGCCAGCGTGCCGTATTGCCAGTGGGCAAACAGTGGCGACAGTGGAAGCTCGCTGCAAGCTGCGATCATGACAAGCGGCCAGTAGTGCTCCAGCGTAGGTAGTGCGCGCCTGCCATGCGGCAGCCGCCAGGGATGTGCGAGAGCCTGCAAATCCCTGTGCGCGATAGCATTGAGCAGCGCACCCATGAACGTCTTTGCCCACGGCTCGGGTGTGTTCGCCGGGGCATGCAAATCCAGATCATGCAGGTTATGGGTAAGGCTGCCTGAACCGATGAGCAGTACGCCTGTATCGCGCAGTGCTGCAATATGTTCTCCAAGCTGCAGATAATCCTCGCCCTGCCAGCCGCGTACCAGCGAGAGCTGAAATACGGGTATTGGCATCGCAGGCCAGGCGCGTATCAATGGTACCCATACGCCATGATCGAACGGACGTTCGGCTTCCTCGCTGACGTCAAGGCCACAGTGATGCAACCGCTTCAGCAGGCGGGCACCGTCATCACGCCCGTCAGGAAGTGGCCAGCGCAGACGATAGAGTGTGTCCGGGAAGCCTTGGAAATCGTACTGAATGGACGGCTGAGCCGTTC
The DNA here is from genome assembly GCA_964613235.1 of uncultured Zetaproteobacteria bacterium. GTDB lineage: Bacteria > Pseudomonadota > Zetaproteobacteria > Mariprofundales > Mariprofundaceae > J005. The sequence goes on from CAZTGM010000029.1 coordinate 16,371, forward strand.
TGCCGGCAAGCGTGAGTTGATTGCTCTCCCAGTGTGCGGAAATGATCAGTACGCACTCAGCTGTGGCAGGCAATCGTGATGGCAGGCTTTCCCAGAAATCGGACACGGGACTGCTGTCCATGGCGTGAAAGGGTGCGCCATGAGCAAGAAACCAAGCAGGCAGCTTTTTCGTCATGCTTTAGCCGTTTAAAGACCGATGATTGGCGATAGCGTGCTTCAAGCGACGCCCTTCAGCGTCGGATAGTCGGTATAGCCTTCGGCACCACCACCATAGAACGTGTCGGGGTTTGCTTCATTCAGCGGCACATCGCGTTCAAATCGCTTTGGCAAGTCCGGATTGGCAAGGAACGGCACGCCGAAACTCACCAGGTCGGCCCGGCCCTCGGCGATGGCGCGATTGGCCCGGCTCTTGTCGTAGCCGCCATTGGCGATATAGCTGCCGGCAAAGCGCCTGCGGATTTCCTGCATGTCCACGCGCGCATCCGGCCCGCTTGCCATCGAAACCTCGACGACATGCAGATAGACCACGCCGATGTCGCTTAAGACTTCCGCCACGTGGTTGAACAATGCCTGCGGGTCGGAATCATCAATGTCGTTGAAGTGGTTGAGTGGCGAGATACGCACGCCGACGCGATCGGCGCCGACCTCAGCAGAGATGGCCTTGGTGATTTCACGCAGGAAACGGGTGCGGTTTTCAATCGGTCCTCCGTAGTCGTCCGTGCGGTGGTTGGTGCGATCGCGCAGAAACTGGTCAATCAGGTAGCCGTTGGCAGCATGAATTTCTACGCCATCGAAGCCTGCTTCCATGGCGCAGCGGGCCGCCAAGCGATATTGCTCGACGATGCCAGGGATTTCGTCGACCTCCAGCGAGCGTGGGGTGACGAAATCTTTTAGCCCCTCGAACGTGAATGCCTGGCCCGCAGGCCGGATGGCACTCGGTGCCACCGGAAGCGCGCCTCCGTGAAAGTCCGGATGCGAGATGCGACCACAATGCCAGAGCTGCACGAACATACGTCCGCCCGCGTCATGTACGGCGCCGGTGATCTTTTGCCAGCCAGCGACCTGCTCGGGCGTATGAATGCCCGGCGTGGCCGGATAGCCGATGCCCTGCGAGGATATCTGCGCACCTTCGGTGATGATCAGCCCTGCTGTGGCACGCTGGCTGTAATATTCGCTGGTCAGATCGGTGGGCACAGTGTCCGGGCAGCGATTGCGCGTCATCGGCGCCATCACGATGCGGTTCGGTAATGCCAGCCGGCCAAGACGGATGGGTGTAAACAAATCGGTCATGTCGTTTTCCATGCTAACACATCTCTCCTTGAAAGGTATGCCTGCCGGTAAGAATGTTGCATCACAATCCAGGGGTACATGGGGTTATTGTTTTTCCTTGCATTGCAGAATGCAAAACAGTGCTTTGGGCGCTGCTTCAGCTGAGGGTGAGGCAAAGGCAGTGTTCCAGTGACGCAGTAAATCGAAATGGGTTCCGAGCAAGCTGCGGATGTCATTTTCATCCAGCCGCGAGGGCGGTCCCTCGGGGCGGGTTTCCTGACGGTGGAAACATTTGAGCAACAGATAGCCTCCGGGCACAAGCAGGCTTGCTACCGTGCGTGCGTAAGCTTCGCGCTCGGTAGCATCGGCAAAACAGTGGAAGACACCGCGGTCGATGGCGACATCGAATGGCCCTTTGAGATGCGAGCTCAGGATGTCATCCACGATGAAATCCACATTTGCGCCTGCTTTCTTCGCGCGCTTGTGGGCCGAATCGATCGCTGTCCACGAGATGTCACTGGCCGTGACGGCAAAGCCCCGTTTGGCCAGTGCGACGGCCTGCGTGCCGGGGCCGCAGCCAAGATCGAGCATGCGATTCCCGTTCAGGTCCAGTTCGTCCAGGGTTCGGGCGATGTCGTCATCCAGTTCCGCATGAAACCATGGCAGGGATTCGGCATGCGTTTCCTGATAGCGCGCCTCCCACCCGCCGGATGCCGGAGGCAACCAGGGATGTTGCCAGCAGCCGGCAAGAGCGATGCTTTCGATCGGCTTGCGTTTGCGGGGTGCTGTTTCCATTTCGCGGAATGCTTCGGTTGTATCCATTGCTTCGGCGGGATGTCCGAGGGCAATCACGCTCATGATGTGCAGGTCTCCCGGCATGCCGGTCGCAGCGCGTACGGCATTGGCATCAAAGCCACCCATCTGGTGGGTGGCAAGTCCCAGCTGTGTAGCCTGAAGGCATAGCGAGATGGCAGCCTGGCCAGCATCGTATTCGCACCAGCGATTCGGTTGCCCGTTGTTCGAAAATGTGGAGATGCAGGCTGTGACAATCAGTACGGGTGAGTTTCGTGCCCATAGCTGATTCTTCTCCGCCAACGTCGCCAGTACGCTTCGCCAGGCATCTTCGTCGGCAAAGCGGTCGGCCACGACAAAACGCCAGGGTTCCTCACCGAAACAGGACGGTGCCCAGCGTGCAGCTTCCAGGCAGGCGGCCAGTTGCCCGGGGGGCACGGGCTTTTCGGCATCGAACGCGCGCGTGCTCCAGCGTTTGGCAAAGATGCGTTCAATCGGTGCTTGCACATTTATGCGTTGTTGCGCCATTTATAACTCCGCGTGTGTGCCATCGCAAAACGGCGGATTCTTTGAACGCTTGCACTGGCAAAGCGCGACGGTCTGCGTTTCCCTGATTTCAAATGCCTTTGGCACGAAGTCGGTGCCCTCGTGCGATCCATCGCAGAAGGGCTGTTTGGCAGATTTGCCGCAGGCGCACCAGTAATAGGTGCCGGCAGCAAGTTCCACGACGGCGGGTTCTCTGGCAGCAATGACGGGCATATTGGACATAATTGAACTCCTTGTTACAACAGTTTGGTGCGAATGCCTTCAATGGACAGAAACAGTTCCACATTTTCGGCCACGCTGCCCAGCATGCCGGCCTTTTTCATGCGGTAATCGGACAAGTGCAGCGTGGCATGACCCTCAAAGCCGCGGCGCCAGCCGCCCCAGGGATCAGGGCCGGCGCCGATCTGTTTGATATCAATCGACACATCTTTGGTGATGCCATGCAGTGTCAGTTTGCCGTGCAGGATGCCCGTATGTTTCCCGGTGCTCTCATAAGCAGAGCTGACGAACGTGGCCGTGGGATAGCGGGTGACATCGAAAAAGTCGGCGCTGCGCAGATGCTTGTCGCGTTCGGCGTGGTTCGTATCCAGGCTGGCCATTTTGATGGTCACGCTGACCTTGTTTTTCTCCGGCTTGCGCTCGTCGAAGCTGAAATGGCCGTTGAATTCGCGAAACTGGCCGATCAGCCAGCTATAGCCCAGATGCTTGATTTTGAACTGGATAAAGGCGTGCTGGCCCTTGATGTCGATATCGTACTGTTCGGCATGTGCCAGTGTGCTAAAGGCCATGGTCAGCAGAGCTGCCAGGGCGAAGTATCTGATTTTCATGTTTCTCTCCTTGGTTGTTGTATTCCCAGCATGCGCAAGAACGTCGCATCCCGGTCAATGAAATGGTGTTTAAGTGCCGCGCCCGTATGCAGCATGGCCAGCCCCATGGCCGACCATGCCAGCCAGCGGTGCGCATCGCCGATCAGATCGGCCGCGTGTTTGTCGAATGTCAGTGTTGCAGGCAGTACGAACCAGCCGAACACGTCGATGCCCACACCCTTGGCCGTCGGGATCAGGTAGCCGGTGAGTATCACGGAGAACAGCAGCAGGTAATGCAGTCGGTGTACGCCGAGGGCCACGAGTTGTTCCCAGTTGGCTCCCATGATGCGGGGACGCACATTAACCAGTCGCCAGATGAGCCGGAATACCAGTGCGAACAGCAGCAGTACGCCGATGGACTTGTGTAGCGCCGGGGCGCGGTGATACCAGGCATCGTAGTAGGTTAAATCGATCATCCACACGCCGAGGCCGAACATGGCAAAGATCGCCACGGCCATCAGCCAGTGCAGAATAATCGCCATCCATCCGTAAGTGGCCCTGGAATTCATCAGCATGCCAGTCCCCGATAGAACAGATCAATCAGACGATTCAGATCGGTTTCGAGCACGGTTAGATTATTGAATTTGAGGTTGACGGGGTTGTTGTAGCGCAGCGTCGCCTGATGGATGTCGTAGGCGACCTGCCTGGCATCCAGATCACGAAACCGGCCCTGGTTGATGCCGCGATCGAGAATCTCGGCCAGCGCCGCGATCACCTGCTGCTCGAATTCGATCAGCAGGTCGCGATGGCCTGAATTGATCAGCACCATCATGTCAAACAGGTGGCGGGTGCAGGCGTAGTGCCTGTGGCCGATGCGTAACCGGGTGAGCAGAAATGCGCGCATTGCATCGAGCGCATCAGCTTTTTTCTCTGCCGCCACAATGCCCGCATCGAGTTTGGCCTGCAGCTTGCGCTGCATGCAGGCCAATGCAATCGTCTCCTTGTTTTTGAAGTGGCGGTATAGATTGCCGACGCTCATTTCGCAATCGGACGCGATCTCGGCCATTGTTGTTTTATTGTAGCCGTAATCGGCAAAGCGCGCATCGGCAGCATCGAGAATTGCATTGTGGGGAGCAACCATACGCATACAATGACGCCATGAATAATGAATGTCAAAGCATAATATTCACATACGATATTATACCATGTATACATCCAGTTATGACGATACTGACCTGATCATCATTTTATTTCTCATATAGATTCCTTTGAACATCAGGCATGGTGTTGCTTTCGTAAAAGAAAGTCGACACATTGCATTTTTTAGCCCCCTGTGGGGTGATTTTATGACAGGCAGGTTGCCTCATGGAAAATGTAACCGGAGGCTCAGAGGGATAGACAGGCGCAGGAGCTGCTATAATAGATGCAGATGAGGATAATGCGATGGCACGTTGGAAAGATGAACATGATGCCGGCCATCAATGGGGCCTGCGTATAGGTACGGAGATCGTGGCCTCGACGATGATTGCCCTGGGTGCAGGCTACTGGCTGGATCGCTGGCTGGGGACGTGGCCGTGGTTTCTTCTGTTGTTCTTTCTGTTCGGCGTGGCAGCAGGCTTTATCAATCTTTATCAGGCCATGGGGCTGGATCGGCACGAAGAATCCGATGAGCATTGAAGGCATGCAGCCGTTACGTGCGTTTGAGGTGCAGGTTTATCTGCCGTTGCGAGTCGGCGGAATGGATATTTCCATCAGTAATACGGCCGTGATGATGTGGTTGGCGGTGTTGATGATGACACTGCTGCTATATGCCGGCATGCGCAGGCCTCGTCTGGTTCCCGGTCCGGTGCAATCTCTGGTGGAAAGCTATTACATTTTTGTGTATCGCCTGACGATGGGAAATATCCGTCATGGCGAGCGTTTTGTGCCGCTGATATTTACATTGTTTACGTTTATTCTCGGCTGCAATCTGATCGGTATGTTGCCAGGCATGTTCACTCCGACATCCCAATTGGTGGTCACTGGCACGCTGGCGCTGATGGTGTTCCTGTATTCGGTTGTTTTACGCGTACGCAAATATGGTTGGGGTTTTTTTACCTCATTCGCACCACGCGGCATGCCGGTGTATCTGCTGCCTTTGATGATACCGATCGAATTGTTGTCTTTTCTTGCTCGCCCCATATCACTGGCCGTGCGTCTGTTTGCCAATATGACGGCAGGTCATACGGTGCTGGGCGTGATTGCATTTTTCGGACTGATTGCGCCATGGTTTATACAGTGGGTGCCGATGGGGTTGTCGGTGGCATTGTATGCGATTGAAGTGTTTATTGCGCTGATTCAGGCCTATATTTTTTCGGTGCTGAGCTGCGTTTATATTGATGATGCGCTATAGTGAGCAGATGGATCAGGGAGATGCTTATGGATGTTCATGCAGCTTCGTTAATCGGAATGGGACTGGCGGCTATCGGTATGGCCGGTTCGGGTATCGGTATCGGCTATATTTTCGGCAAGACGATTGAAGCGGTTGCCCGGCAGCCGGAAGCGGAACCGATACTCTCCAAATATGCCTGGATCGGCTTTGCGCTGGTTGAATCCATTGCGTTGTATGCATTGGTGCTGGCCTTTATTATCATGGGGCAGGGATAAGCCATGCCGCAGTTCGATGCTGCAC
>CAZTGM010000030.1:0-22155 GCA_964613235.1 uncultured Zetaproteobacteria bacterium
TGAGAATTATCCAATGGTTACAATAGGTTATGAATTATTCAGGGGCGACTATTTAACCTCCAGGGCGATCGCAGCAAAAATATTCTCCACGCAGTTGCTCGTCGGCCGCCACTACCAATTCAATTTTCCATGTATGAATCCAGCTTGAGGCAACAACTCCGTAAACCTCCCCGTCAAAACGACAGATTAAATGTAGAGGCTCCGAAGAAATTTTTCCTGGCTTCCAGATATGCCAGGTTCAATTTGCAATGCCGGGCGTTAATCGGAGGCGACAATCTGCTGGGCTTCATCCAACGTGAAGACGATATCGGCATGGCTCGGAAGGCAGCGCATGGCATGCAGGGTTAGGCGCTCGAAATACTGCATGAAATGCTGTAGTTGCACCGGCGTCATACGCCTTTGGGATGGCAACTGCTGCTCCTGCTGCAGACGCCAGCGAAAAGCCTCGTGCATGGAGGGCACCTGCAAATAAAGAAGCATATCCAGCTGCGCAAACAATTGCCGATAATCCGTTGCCAATCGCTGATTCACATAAGCTCGCCAGATACCCTGCCGATCCTGTTCGGCTTCCAGAGCATTCACCGGCATGCGCAATTCTGTTTCCGATTGCGCCGGCGTGCCCACGCACCAGCCTTCGAATATCAGCACATCGATATGCCCCTGCACCACCGGCCAGCATGATTCGGCTTTAGGTTCATCCCGTGCCTTGTCGAAGCGCGGCAGGTGGATGCTGTCCGCTGCACCCATGCGTGCCAGTCGCGTCAACAGGCGTTCACCCAGTTGCGTGTCATGTGTGCCCGGTACGCCGCGGGTACGCAGCAGCGGATGAACCTCCGCAGCCAGATGCGCACGTTCCCTGCCCGACAGATACAGATCATCCAGCGACAACGTCGCCACACGCAAAGCATGTTTCCGAGCCAGCAACCATGCCAGTGCACGCGCCAGCGTCGATTTTCCACTGCCCTGCGCTCCATTGATGCCAACAATGAACATGCCCTCGCCGTGCCGTGCTGCAATCTGTTCAGCCAGCGGATACCAATAACGAATAGCCTGCGCCTTACAGGCTGCAGGCAGGCCAAGCGTTTGAATCAGTGCACCCAGTGAATATTGCATGATCTGCCATCGTAACGGTGCAGCCAGCAGGCGAAAAGTCCCCTGTGTGCTATACTGATGTCATTATCTGGCAAAAACGGAGGGGCATCATGAAACCAGGCGACCATCAAAAAATCACCCGCAAAGCCGTGGAGCTTTTCATGGCACACGATCAGGGCGATTTCTCCGCATTATTACAGCGCTATATCGATGACATTATTGACGGCTCCAAAGATGCCGACACCAAACCGCTGCATATCCGTTCCACGAACTGGCATTTCTACCGGGCCAATGATCTGCTGCAACCGATCCGGATCAAAATTCTCGGCCTGATGCCACTGACCATTTATCCCACATCTGATCATATTCTGAAGCTGCGCATCGAACAACTGCAAAAGGAATGCCGCAAAGGTGCATCGGATGACCTGTTCAATCTGGCCGGTCGTATTTTGCATCATACCCAGGACATGAGCACACCAGCCCATGTCGTGCCGGTCTATCATGGTCTGGACGTGCTGGACTTCGTCGAGGATGCCATCAATGTGCATGACAGTTTCGAGGACCACTCCGAAACCATCAGTGAACAAACACTGGTCAGCATGGATATCGATGCAACGCGTTTCAACGAGATTGTGGCGAACCCGTGCGATCTGTTCAGCAATTACGATACAGCCGCCCGACGTACGCTGGAACTGCTCTATGAGGACAGCACATCCACATTTTCAGCCACCGTCAACGGCGAGGAAAAACAGCTACCCTGGTCGCTGTTCTGGCAGCAATGGACACCCGATCTGCACGACGATGCCAGTCTGCACGGCTTCGGCCAGTACGGCATCCTGGGCAAACATTTCGGCCAGACGAATATTCATGTCAACGGCGACCACTACCACATTCCCGCCGATGTCTACGATGCCTTCTATCGCCAGCAGATCGGCAAAATGCTGGAAGACAGCATCCGCGCGCTGGCTCAAACCCGCCAGATGATGAGCAGCTAGAGCTGCTCCAGCCATATCATCAATTGCGCTTCATCGGCTATGGCTATGCCCAGTTCCTCGGCCTTGCGCAATTTGGAGCCGGCTTTTGCTCCGGCAATAACCAGATCCGTTTTTGCCGATACCGATGAGGTCACATGTGCGCCCAGCGCGCGCAAACGCGCCTGTGCCTGCGTGCGGGGCATATGCTCCAGCGTGCCTGTCAGCACGACCGTCTTGCCGGCCAGGGGATGCCCGGAAGGAGTCGTAACGGTTTCTACTCGCTGTGGCTGCACGCCATGCGCCAGCAGGGCCTGAATCGTTTCCCGGTTATGCGCTTCTGAAAAAAAGTCTCGAATGCTCGCTGCCACTTCCGGACCGATGCCCTGCAGATCCTGCAACTGCTGCACATCGGCAGCCATTAATGCATCCAGCGTACCGAACGATTCAGCCAGGATACGTGCTGTCACCTCGCCGACATGGCGAATGCCCAGCGCATAGATAAAACGTGACAGGGCTGGTTGCCTTGATCGTTCCAATGCCTGACGCAGATTACCTTCTTTCTTTTCACCCATGCCTTCCCATTGCCGCAGCAGCGACCAGTCCAACGCATAGAGATCAGCCACCGATCCAACCAGCCGTTCATCCACCAGCCGGGCAATCAGCTTGCTGCCCAGACCTTCCACATCCATGGCATTGCGCGATACAAAATGGCTCAGCGATTCCTTCAATTGCGCCGCACAGGAAAGACCTCCGCTGCAACGGATAGCCACCTCACCTTCCTCCCGCACAACATGTGCGCCACAGACCGGACATGACTGCGGAATCTCCGGCGCTTCACCGTCCCCCGCATCAATGGTACGCACAACCTCCGGAATCACATCGCCGGCACGCCGAATCAGTACCTTCGCGCCGCTACGCACACCCTTGCGCCGAAGCTCATCGGGATTATGCAGTGTGGCACGAGATACCTGCACGCCACCGACATGTACCGGCTCCAGCACGGCCACCGGCGTGATCACACCGGTACGCCCGACCTGCCAGATAACATCGCGCACCCGCGTTAATACTTCCTCAGCCGGGAACTTGTGCGCAATGGCCCAACGTGGTGAACGCGCAACGCTTCCCAGCAAGCGTTGCGCGGCAAAGGCATCCACCTTGTACACCAGTCCGTCAATATCATAGGCAAGCTGACCACGCCGCTGCTGCCAGGCTGCATAAACCCGTAATAATGCGGCTGCATCGTCTGCTATCTCCGTCTGCTGAACAGCAAACCCCAGTTCCACCAGTCGCTGCAACAGAACCGACTGACTGTCAGCCAACAGCTCGCCGCCCAGCCCGGCACCATAGGCAAAAAAGTTCAGCTTGCGTGCCGCTGTCACTTTCGCATCAAGCTGACGCAGAGAGCCTGCCGCCGCATTGCGTGGATTAGCGAACGATTTTTCATGATGTTGCTGCTTATGCGCATTGAGTTCGGCAAACGCCGCATGCGACATATACACTTCACCGCGCACTTCCAGCACATCCGGCACATCGCCCGCCAATGTCCAGGGAATATCCGCAATCGTGCGCACATTATCAGTGACATCCTCACCGATCCGGCCATCGCCACGCGTGGCCGCATGGATCAGTTCGCCCTGTTCATAGCGCAAATTTAACGCCAGCCCGTCCACTTTCGGCTCAACCAGATAACGGAATGGTATATCGCCCAGGATTTCGCGCACGCGCCGGTCGAAATCGATGATTTCTTCATCGTCGAAGGCGTTGGCCAGTGACAGTAACGGCTCGCCATGCTTCCTTGCCCGAAAGGTCTGTGCAGGCGGCGCACCGACAGTTTGCGTCGGTGAATCTTCCGGTACCGTCTCACCCAGTTGCTGCTCCAGCGCCGCCAGTTCACGCAGCATGGCATCATAGTCCGCATCCGTAATCAGCGGACGATCCAGCACATAATAATGATAATTGTGTTTCTTCAGTTCGCGGCGAAGTTCATGAATACGCTGGCGCAGAAGATCGTTATTGGCCTGCTTGCTCCCCATCTGCCGATTCCCCCAATAAGCCTTCCACGGCCTGCAACACCGGAGCGGACATCCAGTCTACCGCACCAATCATATGGTAACGCACCGTACCCTTCCGGTCGATCAAAAAGGACTCCGGGTATTTGAACACGCCATAACGCCGCGATACGGCGGCATCCTGGTCATGCAGCACCTGAAACGGTAGATGATTTTCACGCACAAAACCTTCCAGTTCCTGCCGATTGCGATCAATCGATACGGCCACAACCTTCAGCCCGCGTCCCTCCATGCGCCGATGCAGGGCGGCCATGGACGGTAACTCCTGCCGGCATGGCGGACACCAGGTAGCCCAGAAGTTCAGCAACACTACACCTTCAGCCGGCAACGAATGCTTCACACCCTGCAAATCCGGCAGCGAAAAGTCGACCGCCACATCACCCTCGCGCACCGGCAATTGCGCTTCCGGCAAGGCATACCAGAAGGCTGCGCCAAGCCCGCCGATGACCAGCAGAATCAGCAGCCAGCGCTTTAACATGCCGTTTCCGCCTGCTGCAAAGCCATGATAAGCGATGCCCGGTCAACACGATGTTTGAACAATACCCGGTCTTCCAGCACCAGTACCGGCACATCCATGCCATAGCGCACCAGCAAGGCCTTGTCACGGTCCACATTGACCTCTTCCCAACTACACAGACCGTCGGCAGCCACAGCTGCCAGCACCGCTTTCGCATCATCACACAGGCAGCATGCCTGCCGGCTCATCAAGCGAATATGCGGCAGCGTCATGGCTTCGAAGGCTTCGGCAGTTTCACCAGTGCAAATACCTGATCGCCATGGCGGTCCAGCATCACACGCAACACATCGCCCGGCTTGAAATCCTGCAACAGTTTCTTGAACGAGGCAGCATCCTTCACCACACGGCCATTGATACGATAAATGACATCACCACGACTCATACCCGCCCGTGCTGCAGGAGAGCCACGCAACACCTGGCGAATCACCACGCCCTTGTCCACACGAGCCTGCAGTTGCCTGGCCAGTTCCGCTGTCAGGTCTTCAACGACCACGCCCAGACGCACCCGTTTCTCAGATGTCGCCGCCTTGCCGTGCGTTGCCTGATCATCCGGCATCTCTTCCACCGTCACAACGATTTCCTTCGGCTTGCCATTGCGAATAACGCGCACCTTGACCTTGTCACCCGGATGATGACGAGCCACACGAATCGGCAAATCATGCGCGTTCTTGATCAGTTCCCCGTCCAGCGCCACAATCACATCGCCAGCACGTATGCCCGCCTTGTCCGCAGCCGAACCCGCCTGCACCTGTGGTACCAGCGCGCCATGACGATTGGGCAGCCCCAGCGCCTTCATCGTTTCCTTGTCCACATCGGCAATGAAGACCCCCAGCCGTGCACGTGTCACATGGCCGGTTTTTTTCAGCTCATTGATGACTGATTTGGCCAGATTGATCGGAATGGCGAAACCAATGCCATTATTGCCGCCACTGCGGGAATAGATCGCCGTATTGATACCAACAACCTCGCCCCTGACATTAAACAGCGGACCACCGGAATTACCCGGATTGATCGCCGCATCGGTCTGAATGAAATCATCATAGGGACCGGAGCCGATGACACGCCCTTTGGCCGATACGATTCCAGCCGTAACCGTCTGCTCCAGACCAAACGGATTGCCGATGGCCACAACCCAGTCGCCCACGCGCAATTTGTCCGAATTACCCAGATGCACTTTTTTCAGGTGTTTGGCCTTGATCTTCAGCAAGGCAATATCGAGCTTGGGGTCGGTGCCGATAATTTTGGCCTCATGTTCCTTGCCATCGCGCGTCTTGACGATGACCTCATCAGCGCTGTCTACGACATGGTTATTGGTCACGATATAACCGTCATCGGAAATAATGAAACCGGTTCCCAGCGCATGTCGTTCCTGCGGTGGCATATTCTGAAAAAAATCCTTGAAGAAATCCTCGAACGGAGAGCCCGGCGGGAAACCAAATCCTGGCGGAAGCCCCTGCTGGTTGCTGCTCTGAACAAGTTTTGTGGTACTGATATTCACCACAGCATCGGCCTGGCTTTCAGCCAGGTCGGCAAAGCTGTCGGGAAGAGCATGGGCGGTCTGGCTGAACATCATGATCATCCCGGCTAAGAGGAAGTGCTGGAATCGTGTCAATCGAATCTCCTTATGAATTGAACTGGACTGCAATTTTTTATGCTCCTAGATGAACGGAACATGAAAAAATGACTAAACAGGATACACCGGAATCACTTGTCGTTGTTGCACACGTATGATCTCACCTGTGCCAAGATGCTGCAAAGGCTGCCGTTTCACAATCCACAGATAGGTCAACGCCAGACCAAGCAACGCCCCTGTCACACTCCACAGCTCGCCATGCACAGCCACCGCCTGAGCCAGCAGTTGAGCCATGATGCCACCGATGACAAATGCCAGCATCGGCAAACCATAAAGCACGGCTGTGCTTTTCAGCAATACGCCATCGGCAATACGGACAGTGACCGTATCGCCAACTCTGGCACCCACCCCGTTATGGACATCCATATCGGCAAAGCGCTGCGCCCATGAGCCCAGCGTGCCGCAAGCTGCCTGGCCGGCGCAATGACCGCAGGCGCTGGCCCGGGAACCGCGCACGCGTGCCTTGTCGCCAAAGACTTCCATCACAATGGCCTGTTGTTCCAACGCTGTTTCTCCTGTTTGTGCATTCATATGCATCCCGGCTTGCCGGAGCGAGCAGGGCATCATAGCCTGAGCTATTCATGGACGCAAAGAAACAACCATCCCTGCAAGTCGATTACCTGATCATTGGCAGCGGCGCCGCAGGCCTGCTAGCCGCGGCACGTCTGCAAGAACACGGCAGCGTCGCCATCGTCAGCAAGGGTGGCAGCAGCGACTCCAATACCTGGGTAGCTCAGGGCGGCATTGCCGGCGTGTTGTCCGATGATGACTCCATTGAGGCTCATGTGCAGGACACACTGGATGCCGGCGCAGGCCTCTGCCGCGAAGGTGTGGTGCGCGAGGTTGTCAGCCGCGGCAGCAAAATTATTCGCGAGCTGATCGAGATCGGTGCGTCATTCGACACGCATCGTGGCGAACTTCATCTGACTCGCGAAGGCGGACACAGCCGACGCCGCATCGCCCATGCACAGGATGCCACCGGCCGTGCCATTGCTGAGGCGCTGCAATTACAGCTGCAACCCGGCATTATCCGCCTGGCCGGCCATGCCGCCATCGATCTGATCACCAGTTATCACATCGGTGATTATTCCGCACCCAACCGCTGTCTGGGCGCCTATCTGCTTAATAATAAAGGTAAAGTAATCACCATCGCCGCACGCTTCACGATTCTGGCCACCGGCGGTGCCGGCAAGGTATATCTGTATACCTCCAATCCACATGGCGCCAGCGGTGATGGTATCGCCATGGCTTGGCGTGCCGGCTGCCCGGTTGCCAATATGGAATTCATCCAGTTCCACCCCACCTGCCTGTTCCACCGCGACGGATCCAGCCTGTTGCTCAGCGAAGCACTGCGCGGTGAAGGCGCGCATATCATCGATGCACATGGCCGCCGCTTCAGCTTTGACTACGATGCGCGCGGCGAACTCGCCTCCCGCGATATCGTTGCTCGCGCCATTGACCACGAAATGAAAAAACAGGGGGTGGACTGCATGTATCTGGATGCCCGACACCTGGGCGCAACCAGAATTTCCCGTCAGTTCCCCAATATTCAGCAACGCCTGCAGCAACTGAACCTCGATCTGCTCGACTCACCCATTCCGATCGTACCTGCCGCTCATTATACCTGTGGCGGCATTAACACTGATGTTGCCGGCCATACAGCTATCGCACACCTTTATGCCATTGGTGAAACCGCATGCTCAGGTCTGCATGGCGCCAACCGGCTGGCCAGCAATTCACTGCTGGAATGTCTGGTCATGGCCGACTGCTGCGCACGAAGCATTCTGGCACAAACGCCGCCACCCTTGCGCCCGTTGCCCACCTGGGATGACAGTGGTGTAGAACCGGAAACCGAGCGCATCCCGATCAAACAGAACTGGGACGAAATCCGCGCCATCATGTCGCATTATGTCGGTATTGTGCGTTCCAACGAGCGTCTGCGCCGGGCCAAGCGTCGCTTGCTGGTCATTCAGCACGAAATTGCCGACTATTTCTGGAAATATCCGGTATCAAAAGATCTCATCGAGCTACGCAATCTCGCCCATGTTGCCGATCTGATCATCCGCTCCGCCCAGCATCGTCACGAATCCCGCGGCTTGCATTTTTCAACCGATTATCCTGAACGCCTGCCGCAGGCGGAAGATACAATCCTCTACCCTTCGCAAAGCGATGTGCCCTGAACGCCATCTGATCATCAACATATTCGGCCGCGTGCAGGGGGTTGGCTTCCGTTACCATACCTGCCGCAAGGCCAATGCACTAAGGCTAAACGGCAAGGTGCGTAATATGCCCGATGGCAGCGTACGCATCTGGCTCGGCGGGGATGCCGAAGCCGTTGAACAAATGATCGCTTGGCTGCGCCATGGCCCCGAATATGCACAGGTAGACCGGCTCGACATGCGCGCAAGCGAGCACCCTGTCTGTCAGCATCCGTTTGCGATCAGCGGATAAAAAAGGGCCGCCTACAAGGCAGCCCTTTGCATCAATATCCCGCGGAGCAATCAGCTTTCCGCTTCGTCAGCCTCTCCACCATCCAGCGGTGATTCCACCAGCTCGATGACAGCCATCTGCGCAGCATCACCGGCACGAAAACCGGTCTTGATGATACGCGTATAGCCACCCGGACGCTCTGCAAATGCAGGTGCCACATCAGCAAACAGATGATCAACAATCGGGCGATAACGCAGTTTGGCCAACGCCTGACGACGGGCATGCAAATCGCCACGTTTACCAAGCGTAATGAGTTTTTCAACATAAGGACGAACGGCACGCGCCTTGGCAACGGTGGTTTCAATACGTCCATGTTCAAGCAGTGCCGTGGCCAGATTGGCCAGTACAGCGCGACGATGTCCGGTGGGCAGGCCCAGCGATCCGCGATGCTTACGGTGTCTCATGTTATCTCCTCTTAATCCTCGGCTCAGCCTTCCGCTTCTTCCTGCGGAGGCCAGTTTTCCAGTTCCATGCCAAGATGCAGGTTCATCTTCTCCAGAACTTCCTTGATTTCAGTCAGCGACTTGCGGCCAAAATTCGGCGTGCGCAGCATTTCCTGCTCGGTGCGCTGCACCAGGTCGCCAACACGAAAAATGTCATCGCTTTTCAGGCAGTTCATCGAGCGTACCGACAGGTCCAGATGGTCAATCGGCTGTGCCAGCAGTTCTTCCAGTTCGTGATTGTCTTCTTCGACAACTTCGCCTTCATCCAAGGCCGTGAAATCGGCAAATACAACCAGCTGTTCCTTGATGATGCGTGCCGCCTCGCCAATGGCTTCTTCCGGCGTCAACGAGCCATCAGTCTCAATCTCCATGATCAGCTTGTCGTAGTTGGTCTTCTGGCCAACACGGGCCTGTTCAACACGGGTTGCCACACGACGAATGGGAGAAAATGATGCATCCAGCAGCAATGTGCCTACGGGTCGTTCATCCTGTTCACGCTCAACTGCCGGAACATAACCACGGCCCTTTTCCAGCACGGCTTCAAATTTTAACACACCATCTTCATTCAAATGCGCCAGTATCAGGTCCGGATTCAATACCTGTACGCCTGCCGGGCATTGAATATCACCGGCGGTGACAATAGCAGGGCCTTTTACATCCAGATTAATCTGGGCCGCCTCATCGCTTTCCATACGAAAAGCCACTTCCTTGAGAACCAGCATAATGTCCAGCACATCTTCGCGTACGCCCTTGATGGAATCAAATTCGTGCATGACACCGTCGAACTTCACAGCAGTAATCGCTGCACCGGTCAGCGATGACAAAAGCATGCGCCGCAGGCTGTTACCGATGGTCGTGCCATGGCCACGTTCCAGCGGCTCGAAAGTGATCTTTGCAGAACGACCCGGAATTTTTTCCTCAATGGTAATGCTACGTGGCTTGATAAGATTCATCGCTGCCCTCTGTCAATTATTTGGAGTACAATTCAACGATCAGCTGTTCACGAATATTCGGATCCAGCTGGTCGCGTGCAGGCAGTTCGCGGAATACGCCCTGCTTGCTGGTCAAATCAACATCAATCCATTCAGCTGTACCGCGATCTGCAGCCGCTTCCGCGGAAGCCTTGATACGCAGGTGCTCCTTGGCATCGTCAACCAGTTCGATACGGGCGCCAACCGGCACGCGACAGGATGGAATGTTCACGATACGGCCATTGAGCTTGACCAGCTTGTGGCGCACAATCTGACGTGCTTCGGTGCGCGAACTGGCCAGACCCATGCGATAAACAACGTTATCCAGACGTGATTCCAGCAGATGCAGCAGATTCAGACCGGTAACACCCGGCATACGGTCCGCATCCGAAAAATATCTGACGAACTGCTTTTCCTGCAAGCCGTAAATACGCTTCACCTTCTGCTTCTCGCGCAGCTGCAGACCATAGTCGGACGTCTTGGAGCGACGGTTCTGGCCATGCATACCCGGCGCAAACGGACGACGTTCCATCGCACATTTGGCAGAATAGCACTTGCTGCCCTTCAGATAAAGTTTTTCGCCTTCACGTCGACACAAACGACATTTAGCTTCGAGATAACGTGCCATGTATGATTCTCCTAAACGCGGCGCCGTTTCGGCGGACGGCATCCATTGTGCGGGATCGGGGTAACATCGCGAATGGACGTGACGTTAATGCCCGCTGCGGCAATGGCACGCAGTGCGGATTCGCGACCGGAACCCGGCCCTTTGACCAGCACAGCAGCATTCTTGACGCCATGTTCAATCGCTTTCTGAGCAGCCTTTTCTGCAGCCATCTGAGCTGCAAATGGCGTGCTTTTACGCGAACCGCGGAAATCCGCGCCGCTGGTCGCCCAGCAGATCGCATTGCCAGCTTCATCCGTAAAGGTGATGATGGTATTGTTAAACGTAGCCTGAATGTGTGCCACTGCATTGGCGACATTCTTGCGGGCACGCTTCTTAGCCGAAGCTTTTGGTGCAGCCATATCAACTAACCCCTATTATTTCTTCTTGCCGGCAACGGTGCGGCGAGGACCCTTGCGGGTACGAGCATTGGTTTTACTACGCTGACCGCGAACCGGCAGGCCGCGACGATGGCGCAGACCACGATAGCAGCCCAGATCCGTCAGACGCTTGATGTTCATTGTGACTTCACGACGCAGATCGCCTTCAACGGTAACATCTTCGTTGATAATCGCACGAATACTGTCCACTTCCGCATCGCTAAGATCCTTGACGCGCGTATCCGGATTGATCTTGGCCGCTTCCAGAATCTTTCTGGAACTGGTCAGGCCAATGCCATAGATATACGTCAATGCAATCTCTACACGCTTCTGCGTCGGAATATTTACTCCGGCTATACGAGCCACTTCAAGCCTCCTTGAGCCTCATGAAAAAGGGCGCGAAGATTAGCCATACAGGCATCTTCACGCAACCATTATCCTTGGCGCTGTTTGTGACGGGGATTCTCACAAATGATGCGAACCACACCCTTGCGTCGAATCACGCGACACTTGTTACACATTTTTTTTACTGATGCACGGACTTTCACGTCTGCACTCCTTAAGCAATCTTACTGTCTACTTTTCGCGGTAACTAATGCGACCGCGGGACAGATCGTATGGTGAAATTTCCACCGTTACCTTATCCCCTGGCAAAATACGAATGTAATATTTACGCATCTTGCCTGAAATGGTGCACAACAGTTCGTGCCCATTCTCGAGTTTCACCTTAAACATGGCATTGGGAAGTTTCTCCACAACCTCGCCGGTCATTTCAATAATATCTTCCTTGGCCATATCAGTCGTTTACCACCCGCTTCAACGTTTCAAACACTTCGTCCATTGCGCCCGATGCATCGATCCTGGCAAAACCTTCCTGCTGTTCATAATATGACAACAGCGGCCTAGTCTGCTCATGATAGACATACAAACGATCGGCAATGACATCCTCGCGATCATCCTCGCGCTGATAGAGCTCACCACCACAACGGTCGCACACCCCTTCTTTTTGGGGGGGCGAATAATGCCGATGAAATCCAAAACCGCAAGCCCTGCAAATAATTCGTCCGCACAACCGATTCAGCAGATCCTCTTCCGGCGCATCCATGAACACGATACGGTCAAGATGCAGACCATG
The DNA here is from genome assembly GCA_964613235.1 of uncultured Zetaproteobacteria bacterium. Classification (GTDB taxonomy): domain Bacteria; phylum Pseudomonadota; class Zetaproteobacteria; order Mariprofundales; family Mariprofundaceae; genus J005. Next base: position 12,369 of record CAZTGM010000030.1, read on the forward strand.
ACGCTGCAACATCGACTGCAGCGCTTCAGCCTGCGCGACATTGCGCGGGAAACCATCCAGCAAAAAGCCGCTCTCGCGATCCTGCAGAATGCATTCCTCAATCATACTGACGACCACGTCGTCCGGCACCAGCTTGCCAGCATCCATATAGGACTTGGCCCTGTTACCGGCCTCCGTGCCTTCACGCACGGCGCTACGCAGGATATCGCCCATGGCCAGGTGTGCAATATTCAGCTCTTCGGCCAGACGCACACCCTGCGTTCCCTTGCCTACGCCCGGGGGGCCAAACAGCAACAGATTCATCAGCGTGTTTTCAGGCGAGCCTGTTTCATCAGGCCTTCATACTGATGACTCAAGAGATGCGCCTGAATCTGTCCCATCGTATCCATGGTCACGACAACAACAATCAGCAGGCTCGTACCGCCGAAATAGAACGGCACCGACAACTCGGAAATCAGCCATTGCGGCAACAGACACACCAGCGATACATACACCGCACCGACAACGGTAATGCGCGTCAGCACGCTATCGACATAGTCGGCTGTTTTCTGGCCCGGACGGATACCCGGAATAAAGCCGCCATGCTTCTTCAGGTTATCAGCCGTATCTTTCGGATTGAACACGATGGCCGTATAGAAGAAGCAGAAAAACACAATCAGCGCCGTAAACAACAGCAGATACAGCCATCCGCCCGGATTCAGTGCAGCTGAAATATCTGCCAGCCAGCCGAAACCCTCGGCACCCTTGGTAAACTGCGCAAACGTCGCCGGCAGCAAAATCAGGGAGGAAGCAAAAATTGGCGGAATCACACCAGCCGTATTCACTTTCAATGGCAGAAACGAGGCCTTGCCGCCATACAAACGGTTTCCCACCTGTCGTTTGGCATACTGAATTGGAATACGTCGTTGCGCGCGTTCAAACCAGACCACAACAGCCGTCACAATCAATGCCAGCGCAAACAGGCCGAGTACGGTAAAGGCCGTATATTCACCCGTGCGCGCCAATTCCAGCGTACCACCGATGGCCGATGGCAGGCCGGCAACAATACCGCCGAAAATAATCAGTGAAATACCGTTGCCGATGCCGCGCTCGGTGATCTGTTCACCGATCCACATGAGAAAAATCGTACCGGAGACCAGCGTAATCACGGTCATGGCCTTGAATGCCAGACCTGGCTCAATGACCACCGGCATGCCGTTGACGGAGAATGTCTCCAGACCGACAGAAATACCAATCGCCTGGAAAAATGCCAGGAACACGGTGCCGTAACGGGTATATTCCGTAATCTTGCGACGTCCGGCTTCCCCTTCTTTTTTCAGCTGTTCCAGTTTCGGTGAAACCACCGTCATCAACTGGATAATGATCGCAGCGGAAATATACGGCATAATGCCCAGTGCAAAAATCGTCAGACGCGACAGCGCACCACCGGAAAACATGTCGAACATGCCGAGCAGACTGCCCTGTGCCTGGTTGAAGAACTGCGCCAGAACTTCAGCATCCATGCCGGGTACCGGAATATGGGCGCCGATACGATACACGATCAGCATGCCCAGCGTAAACAGAATCCTTGACTTCAGCTCAGGAATCTTGCTGACATTACCCAGGGCACCCAGTTGCGCTGCCTGTGTTGCCATAATCAGGCGTCTCCGGTCAGCGTCAATGAACCGCCAGCCGCTTCCAGCTTGGCCTTGGCTGCAGCCGAAGCTGCGGCAACCGACAGGTTAACCTTTTTACTCAGTTCGCCATTGGCCAGCAATTTGATCGGCTCCACAGCATTGCGTACCAGGCCAGCCTCAAACAATGCCGCCGCATCCACGTTCGCGCCATCGTCGAATTTGTCCAGCTGACCAACATTCACCAGCTGATAGCCTTTGGCCATGGAGGTAAAACCGCGCTTCGGCAGGCGACGAATCAAAGGCATCTGACCACCCTCGAAGCCGCGCGCCACCTTGCCACCGGAACGGGACTTCTGGCCTTTATGGCCGCGTCCTGCCGTCTTGCCATGACCGGAACCGATACCACAACCCAAACGTTTGCGGCCCTTGCGCGAGCCGGCTGTTGCTTTCAGATCATTCAACTTCATGTTTATTCTCCAGACTCAATGCGTACGAGATGGCGAACCTTGTTCACCATGCCGCGAACTGCCGGGGTGTCTTCCAGCTCAACAAGCTGGTTCATGCGACGAAAGCCCAAGCCCTTCAGGGTTGCCTTCTGGTCGCTGGAATAACCGATGCCGCTCTTAATCTGGCGGATGGCAATGGTTTTCTTACTGGCCATGATCTATCTCCCTGCCTGCGGATCTCAGTTTTTGTTACGACGAGCAGCGACCTGCTCGGGGCTTTCAAGTGACTGCAGACCATTGAATGTCGCACGCACCAGGTTCAGCGGATTACGCGAACCCATGCTCTTGGTCAGCACGTCACGTACGCCAACGGCATCCAGCACTGCGCGTACGGCAGAGCCTGCAATCACACCGGTACCTTCGCTGGCCGGCTTGAGCAATACACGCGTCGCATCCTGCTTGCCCGTAATCTGATAATGAATCGTGCCGTTTTTACGCGGCACATAAATCAGTGATTTGCGGGCAATTTCCGTCGCCTTGCGAATGGCTTCCGGAACTTCCTTGGCCTTGGCATGACCGAAACCGACATGACCATTGCCATCACCAACCACCATCAATGCCGAAAAGCCCATCCGGCGTCCGCCGGCAACGGTTTTCGCAACACGGTTAATATGAATAAGCTTTTCAGTCAGCTCCAATTCTTCTGCATTGATCATTTATGCTCTCCTAGAACTTCAATCCGCCGGCGCGAGCGCCTTCTGCCAGTGCCTTGACCCGTCCGTGGTACGGATAGCGACCACGATCAAATGCCACCTCGGTAACGCCGGCTGCCACCGCGCGCTCCGCGATCAGCCTGCCTACTTCTTCCGCACCTTCCTTGTTGCCGCCCTTGCTCACTGCCGCTTCCAGACTGGAAGCCGCCGCCAGCGTGCGACCGCTGGCATCGTCAATCAGCTGGGCATACACATGGCGTGCCGAACGAAAAACACTGAGACGGATACGGCCGCTGGCCTTGACACGGGCACGCACTCGACGCGTTCTCCGAATCGCACTGTTGTTTTCATAACGCTTTGCAGACATCGATTAATCTCCTGCTTAATCAAGCTCAAGCCGGGCTTAAGCTTTCTTACCTTCTTTCATTGCAACATATTCGCCGACATAACGCACGCCCTTGCCCTTGTATGGCTCCGGCGGACGGAAGGCACGGATTTCAGCCGCAACCTGGCCCACACGCTGCTTGTCGATACCGCTTACGGTAATCTTCGTTTGTTCAACCTTGGCGTCCACACCTTCAGGCAGCTCATATTCCACCGGATGCGAAAAGCCCAGTGACAGATTCAACTTCCGGCCCTGCGCCTGCGCACGATAACCCACGCCGCGCAGTTCAAGCGTTTTCTCAAAGCCCTTGCTAACGCCAGTAACATTGTTGGCAATCAGCGCACGACACAGGCCAAAGAAAGACTTCATCTTCTTGTTGCCCATATTCGCACAGGCCAGCTGCAGCTGATCACCTTCCTGCACAACGGAAATGCCGTCATACAACGGAGAGGAAAGCTCGCCCTTCGGCCCCTTGATGGTGACCTCATTATTACTGATCCGTACTTCAACTCCGGCTGGAATGGAAATCGGTTGTAGACCAATTCGTGACATGATTTCTTACCTCAGAATACTGTGCAAAGCACTTCGCCGCCGATATTGGCGCGACGAGCATTTTTGTCAGTCATGATTCCCTGCGACGTGCTCACAATGGCCACGCCATAGCCATTCTTCACGCGCGGCAGCTCACCTGCACCGGCATAATAACGACGGCCCGGCTTGGATACCCGTTTGATTTCGCGGATCACCGGCGCGCCTTCGTCGTCATAACGCAGTGTCAAACGCAGATAGCGATGACCCTTATGGTTGTACGACTTTACGGCAGCGATAAAGCCCTCTTCCTTGAGCAGCTCGGCAATCGCTTCCAGCGTCTTGCTGGCCGGCATTTCAATCTTTTCTATATTTGCCTGCTGCGCGTTGCGAATACGCGTCAGCATGTCGGCAATTCTGTCCATCATCATGGCAATAACCCCTTTGACCGATTACCAGCTTGATTTAACCATGCCCGGGATCTCTCCGGCCAAGGCGTGTTTTCTCAGGCACACACGACACATGCCCAGTTTGCGATACACCGAATGAGGGCGCCCGCACAACTGGCAACGTGTATAGGCACGCACCTTAAATTTCGGCTTGCGATTGCATTTTGCGATCATTCTCTTGGAAGCCATTAAACTCTCCTCAATTCCTGAAAGGCATGCTGAACTGCCTGAGCAGTGCGCGCCCTTCATCATCGGTCTTTGCCGTTGTTACAATGGTGATATCCATGCCACGCACGCGATCCACCTTGTCATAATCAATTTCCGGGAAAATGATTTGTTCCTTCACTCCCAGCGTGTAGTTACCGCGACCATCGAACGCCTTCGGTGAAACGCCCTTGAAGTCACGAATACGCGGCAGTGCCACATTGACCAGGCGATCCAGGAACTCCCACATGCGTTCACCGCGCAATGTTACACTACAACCCACCGGCATGCCGTCACGCAACTTGAAGTTGGCGATAGACTTGCGTGCACGGGTTACGACTGGCTTCTGGCCGGTAATCGTCGCCATGTCCGTCAATGCACCATCCAGCAGCTTCGAGTTCTGCGCGGCTTCGCCCACACCCATATTCACCACGATCTTGGCGATGGATGGGACCTGCATCGGGTTCTTGTAGGAGAACTCCTTGGTCAGCGCCGGTGCAACCTTTTCTTTATAAAACGTTTTCAAACGAGCCATGTCTGCTACTCCTAGCGATCAAGCACTTCGCCGCATTTGCGACAAGTACGTACCTTGCGACCATCTTCCAGCGCTTTCACGCCTAGACGTACGCCGGTTTTACATTTCGGGCAGAAATACTGCACATTGGAAATCGCCAGCGGCGCTTCCTTTTCAATAATGCCGCCTGCACTGTTCTGGGTCTGCCGTGTATGGCGTTTGATCATATTCACCTTGGACACCAGCACACGACCTTCAGCCGGCAATACACGGATTACCTTGCCGCGGGCGCCACGATCACGTCCGGCGATCACGATTACTTCATCATCCCTGCGGATGCGTGTTTTTACAGTCATCATCTTGCTCACCTTCGTTACAGCACTTCAGGTGCAAGGGAAATGATTTTCATATAACCCTTGGCACGTAATTCACGGGTCACCGGGCCGAAGATACGGGTACCGATGGGCTCATTCTGCTTGGACAGCAGTACGGCCGCATTTTCATCAAAGCGAATGGAACTGCCATCGCTGCGACGAAACTCCTTAGCCGTACGCACAACAACGGCACGCTGCACATCACCCTTCTTGACCTTGCCGCCAGGCGCGGCTTCCTTAACCGCCACGACGATAATATCACCGACGCGGGCATAACGACGCTTGGAACCGCCGAGCACCTTGATGCAAGCCACCTTGCGGGCACCGGAATTGTCAGCGACTTCGAGAACTGTTTCATTCTGAATCATTTTCTACTCCTGGCTTACAGCTGTTCAACACGCGTCAGCACTTCGTCCATCACCCAGCACTTGTGGCGGGAGATGGGGGCAGACTCGATAATACGAACGCGATCACCGATATTGCAGGTATTCTCAGCATCATGTGCCATATACTTCTTGTGCGAACGCACTGTCTTGCGGTAACGCGGATGCAGGAACTTACGCTCCACTTCCACAACAATGGTCTTGTCGCCCTTGTTGCTAACGACCACACCTTCGAGAGTACGTTTATTGCTTTTCTGTTCAGACATTCAAATACCCCTTACGCCCGTTCGCCGAGGACAGTCTTGATGCGCGCAATCTCGCGGCGAACCTGTCCGATACGTGCAGGATTATTCAACTGCATCGTGGCTTTCTGGAAACGCAGCTTCATATGCTCCGCTGCCAGTTCATCCATACGTTCCTTGAGCTCCGCATCAGTCAGAGCCCGCAGATCCTTGGCCTTTTTGATATCACTCATCGTCCAACTCCACGCACAACAATCTTGGTGCGAATCGGCAGCTTCGCGCTGGCGCGCTCTAAAGCACCACGTGCCAGTTCTTCATCAACACCTGACATTTCATACAGAATACGACCGGCCTTTACCGCTGCTACCCAGTATTCCGGAGACCCCTTGCCACTACCCATACGTACTTCGGCAGGTTTCTTGGACACCGGCAGATCCGGGAACATGCGAATCCATACGCGACCCTGACGCTTGATGTGACGGGTGATCGCAATACGTGCCGCTTCAATCTGACGCGCCGTAATACGACCCGGCTCCATGGCTTTCAGGCCAATATCGCCAAAATTCAGGCTGGCGCCGCGCTCGCTCTTGCCGCGAATACGCTGCAATTCCTTATGATGTTTACGCCAACGGATTTTCTTTGGTTGCAACATGATTAAACCCTCTTACGCGTTGTCGTCGGCCACTGTGCCGCCCAGCTTCTCGCCGTTGAATACCCATACCTTGACACCAATAACGCCATAGGTGGTATGCGCTTCAGCAAAACCGTAATCAATATCCGCACGCAGTGTGTGCAGCGGCACACGACCCTCACGGTAACCTTCTGTACGGGCGATTTCCGCACCGCCCAGACGACCGGAACATTGTACCTTGATACCCTTGGCACCCATGCGCAGCGCACCCTGCATGGCCCGCTTCATGGCGCGACGGAAAGCGATTCGCTTCTCCAGCTGGAAGGCGATATTTTCAGCCACAAGCTGTGCTTCGGCTTCCGGACGACGCACCTCGACAATGTTCACCTGTACATTCTTGCCATAACGCTTCTGCAGTTCGCGACGTACAGACTCGATTTCCGAACCCTTCTTGCCAATAACCACACCCGGACGTGACGTATGCACGGTTACCTTAATGGACTCGGCCGGGCGCTCGATAATGATGCGAGAAATACCGGCGTGCATCAGACGCTTCTTCAGGTACTTGCGCAGATTGATGTCCTCGCGCAACTGCTCGCCGAAGTTTTTGTTGGCATACCAGATTGACTCCCAATTGCGGATAACCCCCACACGAAAACCAACCGGATTTACTTTCTGACCCATGCGATAACCCCTTTAACCGCGTTCGACCACAGACACATGCAAGTGACTGTGCCGATGGAAACGCTTGCGCATACGCCCCATACCCTTGGGACGATAACGCTTCAATGTCATGCCTTCATCCACCCGTGCTGCAGAAACGACCAGATTATCAACATCCAGGCCATGATTCTGCTCCGCGTTGGCGATTGCAGACTTAAGCACCTTCTCAAACAGGCGCGCCGATTTCTTTGGTGACAGCGCCAACACGGCCAAGGCGCGTTGAACGGTCAAACCGCGGATGGCATCAGCCATCAGACGGGCTTTCTGTGGGCTGATCTGGCTGTTTTTCGCCAGCGCACGTACCTCTTCCGACATCGCTAATTACCTCTTCCTAGCCTTTTTATCGGCGCCATGGCCGTAATAGGTACGGGTAGGTGCAAATTCACCAAGCTTATGCCCGACCATGTTTTCAGTGACATACACCGGCACAAACTTGTTGCCATTGTGTACTGCAAAATTCAATCCCACGAATTCCGGTGAAATCGTTGAACGGCGGGACCAAGTCTTGATCACACCCTTGAGTTCGCCGGAACGAGCCGCATCTACCTTCTTCTGAAGCGAAGACTGGATATATGGGCCTTTTTTCAATGAACGCGCCATGATTTACCTCACTTCTGATTGCGACGACGCACGATATCGCGACTCGACGCCTTGTTCTTGTTACGGGTCTTGTGCCCCTTGGTCGGCACACCCCACGGCGTTACCGGATGACGACCACCGGACGTACGCCCTTCACCACCACCATGCGGATGGTCCACCGGGTTCATGGCCACGCCACGAACATTCGGCCGAATACCCAGCCAGCGTGAACGACCGGCCTTGCCCACCTTGCGGTTGGCATGGTCGGCATTGCCCATGACGCCAATACTGGCCAGACAACGCACATCAACGCGACGGAATTCACCGGACGGCAGCTTCAATACCGCACGTCCACCTTCCTTACCCATCAGCTGAACGGATGCACCGGCACTGCGTGCCATCTGTCCGCCCTTGCCGGGCTTCATTTCAACATTGTGCAACAGCGTACCCACGCGAATGCTTGCCAGCGGTAATGCATTACCCGGACGGATATCAGCATCCTTGCCGGACATAACCACGTCACCCGGGCGTAAGCCCTGCGGAGCCAGGATGTAACGCTTGTCGCCATTGGCAAAATGTACCAGAGCAATATGCGCCGTCCGGTTCGGATCGTATTCGATGCGCGCAACTTTACCTTCAATGCCGAAGTTGTCACGTTTGAAATCAACCAGTCGATACAGGCGTTTGTGCCCGCCACCACGGTGCGCCGAAGTTACACGCCCCTTGTTATTGCGGCCACCCTTCTTGCTCAGACCTTCGGTCAGGCTCTTTTCCGGTGCACCGCGGTAGAGCGACTTGTCCACCACGCCGACACGACCACGCGAACCATTGGTTACCGGTTTCAATACTTTCAGTGCCATGATTTATGCCTCTTCTGCCACGTCCAGCGTTTCGCCTTCGGCCAGTCGAACAACAGCCTTGCGATAACCCGAACGGGTTCCTGTATGAAATCCACGACGCTTCGGCTTCCCAGGCAGGTTGACGACCTGAACCTTTTCCACCTTCACTTCAAAAATCGCCTCCACAGCAGCCTTCACCTGTGCCTTCGTCGCATCACGTGCGACACGAAAGGTGTACTGGTTGGCAGCACCGGTTGCCGTGTAGCTCTTTTCGGTCACTACCGGCTGGCGGAGAACATTAAAATGGTTGATATTCGCACTCATGCCAGACGCTCCTCAAGTTTGTCTACTGCCGCTTCCGTCATAATGACACGATCACACTTGAGCAGATCAAACAGATTGACCTGGGCATCAAGCACGATGCGGGTGTTCGGCACGTTACGTCCGGACAGTTGCACTGTGCGATCTTCCTCACCCAACACAACCAGCGGCTTTGCCGCGCCCAGCTTGCCCATGACTTCAACAAACGCCTTGGTTTTCACTTCAGGCAACTCGATCTTGTTCAGCACCACCAGACGACCGTCACGCACCGCATCGGACAGCACCAGACACAATGCACGCTGACGCTCCTTGCGATTGATGCGGCTGCTGAAATTGGCTACCGCCTTCGGGCCGTGGGCCACGCCACCATGGCGCCATTGCGCCGAACGGGTCGACCCCTGACGTGCACGTCCCGTACCCTTCTGCTTCCATGGCTTCTTGCCGCCGCCGGACACCTCTGCACGAGTTTTCGTCGAACGCGTACCGCCACGCTGAGCCGATGCCAGCGAAGTAAATACGCGATGCACAAAGCCTGCGTCTTCTTCCAGACCGAACACAGCCGGATTCAGCTCACGCTGGCCAACTTCCTGGTTAGCCTGATCAACTACCGTAATCTGTGCCATCTTATGCTCCCTTTACGGCCGGGCGCACTTCCACCAGCCCTCCGCGAGGGCCGGGCACTGCACCCTTGACCAGAATTCGGTTTGCGTCCTCGTCCACACGAACCACTTCCAGATTCTGCGTGGTCTTGCGCACATTGCCATAATGACCCGGCATCTTCTTGCCCGGAAAAACGCGGCCTGGCCACTGGCACTGACCGGTCGAACCCATCTGGCGATG
>CAZTGM010000031.1:0-20806 GCA_964613235.1 uncultured Zetaproteobacteria bacterium
CGCGGACGCTTCCACTGGATGGTAGATGGATGTTTTTGAGGAGGCTCTAGATAAAGAATGAAAAGATGACATCAAGTTTATCGAAGCGAGAGAATATCCTGCGAAACCCCTTCAACCTTCTGAATAGTCGCTCGACCTGATTGCGTTTTTTATACATTTCCACTGCTGTCCGGTTAAGCCTGAATGAGTATTATCTGTTCCTGATAGAGTGAAGGATCAGGCGGATTCGGTGGTTTGTTATCGACGAGCAATTCGAGAAAATTTCTTCGGATCATCAGGTTTGTTGTCACGAGCCTTGCGAGTTGCTGCATGGTTCTGTTGTTCGGAATGATTCTGCTGGCCATATGCAGTAGCAGGTATGCGGTCATAGCGATGATGATCGAGAGATCAGTTGACAAATGTCCATAAATACGGACATTTGCCTATTCGACCGGACACATGTCTAGCAAAAGAATGTGTTGTTTTATTAGGAAAAATGTCCAAAGCATATTTTCTTTTGTTGAAAAACAAGGATTATTTTCGTCGGGTGAGCTTAAGGCGTAATCCCCTTGGGGACGCCATATCAACGCCTGCGATTCATCGCAGGCGTTTTTCGTTTGTGTTTCATGAAGAGGATGCTTTTCGGTACATGACGGTGGCCTTGTTTGTTTGGCCCAAGGCTTCGTATGCCTGACCCAGATAATTGTAAATGTGTGGATTTACATTGGGGTAAGCAAGCCGAATAGCAGTTTGCAAGGGTTCGATGGCATCGGTATAGCGTTCCATTTTTACGTATACGCGGCCGATGCGGTAAGGTACATCTGCATCGTCGGGGTCGATTTCTCCTTCCATACGATAATGCGTTAAAGCCTCGTCGTAGCGGCCCCGCCGTTCCAGGCAGGCAGCCAGATTGAAATGCGTGTTGTTGTGCCGGGGATCCAGTTGCAGTGCGTGGCGATAAAGCAGGATGGCATCTTCGGTGTAGTGTGCCTCCATCATGATATAGCCGAAATGATGAAAAGCCCGAGCGCCGGCATGTTCTGCAATCAGGCGCCGATAATAATCACGCTGAAGTTGCTGGTACCGGCGTCGGAAGGAGGCATTGTCCGCGCCAAGCAATTCTCGCCAGCGTCGGCTGAAATTATCATCACCCAAACGCAGTTCCGTATGCCAGAGCAGCGCGGCAGGATCGATATTGTCGATAACCGCTTGCAGCTGTTGCAGACTCATTTGTTGTTCCAGACGTGTTCTGAAGTCCTGCAGGCCACGGTCGCGCAGGCGGGCCATTTCAAACTCCAGTGCCGGGTAGTCATCGCTGTTCAGCGGGCCCTGCGGCTGACCGATCAGCTTAAAGGCCTGGTTAGTGAGCAACTGATAGGGCAGCCATTCGGCGATAATGCCGTGTTCGCGCAGCAGATTGTCGTAGACCGGGTGGCCGGGCTGAAATGACAGCAACTGGTTGGCGTGGATCGATGTGTCCGAGCAGATCAGCAGAAAATAGGCTGATTTGATATACAGCAGGGCGCAATGACGGAAACTGTCACGGATTGTGCGCAGAATGATATCGGCACCGCGATCACCGATACGCGCATCCATCCAGGTGACGTAAATGCCGCCGGGATTCAGGCGCTGTTTGATGATACTGAAAAAATTACGTGTATACAGTTTGGCGGAACTGAAATACAGCGGGGTGGTGACGGTATTGAGAATCAGATCATAGTGCGCTTGCGAGGCCTTGGTGTAGTGGATGGCATCGTCAACAACAATGTTCACGCGCGGGTTATGCTCAATATCGAAATTCCACCGCTTCATGCGGAACAGGTTCTCGCGCACCACCGGATTGATTTCCACGACATCGGTATGGGCGAACAGTGAGCCGACCACCGATGCCGTTGCGCCACTACCCAGTCCCAGCACCAGGGCATTGTTTGTGTGTGGCGAGAATCGGGAGGATACTGCGCCGACGATTTTTTCCGACGGATTGTTCAGCGGGATGCTGTTATAGCCATTGATGAAAAAATAGGGATTGCCATCCACGTGATTGATGGCAAACACGTCCTGATAGCCTTTGAAGGTTTCGTGCCTGGAGAGTGTTCGGTGGGCCTCGGCCAGATCATTGGTATCGTGAAAACGGGTGTAACCGACATACAGCAGCGATTCATCCCATTGCGTTTCGTAGCCGATTGCACAGGCCAGCAGCAACAGACTTGCCATGGCTCCGGCCAGAGTTCCCGGGCGATACAGCAACAGGGAAATTGCGGTCAGCGCGACAATGCCCAGCACGATGACACCGTAATCGAAATAGCGATGCAAGACGAAGGCCATGAGCAGGAAGCCGGCCACATTGGCCATGGAAACGATAAACAGCAATTGTCCCGAAGTCTGGCTGATATTCTGCTGCTGACGTTGCAATAATGCCGGGATGGTTGCGCCGAAAGCGATGGCCGGCAGACCCATCAGGACAAACAGCAGTGACCATTTGAGTAATACCAGCAACGCATACGATTCGGCAGCACGTTCATAATACATGGCGTAGAGGCGGGAGGCCGGGTCAATGCCGAGCAGCAGCCATAACATACCGGCCAGTGCCAGCAGCAGCACACTGCCGAATCCCGGCCCCAGGCGACGCACGAGCATGGCGCCCAGCGCAATACCCAGCAGGATGATGGACAGCACCAGGGCAAATGATTCTCGGAAGGGGCCCAGTAGCATTTCCGCGATTTTGATCATTAGTAGCTGAAATACGGCCGAGGCCATGCTGACCGGTATCAGCCACCATAGGTATTGCGTCGGAGCAGGCGCCGTTTCGTTGTCGCTGGCCGGGGTGATGGCGATAAAGCGGAGCAGCAGGGCAATGAGCAGGTTCAGCGTAACGAAAAACAGTACGGTGCTGCGGATGCCGAACCAGCGCAGCAACAGGAATTCGATAAGGATGGCCGTCAGTGCAGCGCCTAGATTGTAGATGGCATAGACACGGATAAAAGCCCCTTCCGCCTGCAGTCGATGCAGATAACCGGCAAACAGTGGCACGCTGCAGCCGATCAGAAAGGCGGGAAGCAGCAACAGCAGGACGGCGGCAAGAATGCTGCCGCTCAGGCCCGGCGGTAATAGCGACAGATGGCTATAGAGCAGGCTGTCGAGCATATCCGTGCCAAAGACGAGCGCCGCGCCGCACAGTCCGATCAACAGTTCGATCAGCCACAGCCATGACCACAGGCGCCATGCCTGGCGTGAGCCGATGCCGATGCCGAACAGGAATGTGATCAGAATGGCGGCGGAAACGGCGAACTGGTCGCCGATCAGATTGCCGAGGATTCGGCCATAGAGGATTTCATAGGAAATGCCGGCAAAACCGGATGCTAGCAGCAGCACAGGAAACAGCCGTCGTGTGATGCCTTGTCCGCTCATGATGTTTACCGTTGTCGGCTGATGTGCAGCCAGGCGCCCTCCAGCAGACCTGCATCGACCACGATCATGGCATCATAATGCCAGCGCTGCATGACCGCCTCAACGATGGCCAGACCGGCCACGATCAGGTCGCTACGTCCCTGTTCAATGGTGCGAATGGCCTGTCGTTGGGCATGGTTGAGCGCCAGCAGGCGATCGCGTAACTGGCAGAACGCCTGTCGACTCATGACATGGTTATTGATGATGGAAGCATCGTATGGGCACAGGTCCAGCTCGGTTGCAGCCAGTGTGGTTACCGTACCAGCCGTACCGACAAGGTGAGCGGGTTCCCGGGCGCCAGACCAGTGTGCTGCAACGTCATCGAGATGCTGTTGTGTTGCGTGGATCATGTTCTGATAGTCATCATTGGCGGGCGGGTCGCTGTGCAAAAAACGTTCGACCAGGCGCACAACGCCCAGTTTGCAGCTGATCGCATCCAGGGCTCTGCCTTCCCTGGCGCGGATGAATTCGGTGCTGCCGCCACCGATATCGAACAGCAGAAAATCGCGCCGGGTATCGGCATGCAGGACTGCACAGGCACCGGCCAGCGACATGGCCGCTTCGCGTTCGCCGTCGATAATGTCAATGCAGATGCCGGTTTCGCGCTGCACGCGATCGCGGAAACTGACACCATTGGCGGCTTCACGCATGGCAGCCGTCGCCACGGCATATACCTGTTCGCATGGAACATTATATTGCTGCAGCAGGGAGGCAAAGGTATGGAAGGCATCCATGCCGCGCTGCATGGCAGTGTCATTCAGTCGTCCGCTGTGATGCAGGCCTTCGCCAAGGCGTACGATGCGATGGGTGTAATGCAGCGTCTGCCAAGGCGGTGTACCCGTTGACGGATGTGCGATCAGCAGGCGGAAGGTGTTGGAGCCGATATCAATGGCGGCAAAGGGTTGCTTTGTCATGACTGATGGGTTTTGGACAGTTCGACATAATGGGCGGCCGAACGGGTAAGGAACTGTTGTTCTTCTTCGCTTAATGCCCGCCGCTCACGGGCCGGGCTGCCGGCATACAGATAGCCACCGCGCAGCACCTTGCGTTCCGGCACCAGAGAGCCGGCAGCCAGAAAACAGCCTGCTTCCAGTACGGCCTGATCCATGATGATGGACCCCATGCCGACCAGACAGCGATCCTGAACCTCGCAGCCGTGCAGGATGACGCGATGGCCGACAGTAACATCATTGCCAATCACGCAGGGTGAAACTCCGTGGCTGGTATGCAGCACACAGTGATCCTGAATATTGGAGCGATCACCGATGATGATATCGTGCACATCGCCGCGCAGGACGCTCTGATACCAGATGCTGCTGTCTTTGCCGATGCACACGCGCCCGATGATTTCTGCCGATGCGGCAATGAATGTCGAATCGGCAATGTCCGGTTGCCAATGCAGATAGGGTTTAATCATGGTTGCCTCCAACCCAGACGGTGATGCGTTCGATTTCATGCCGATGACTGTTTTTCAGGACCATGAATAACTGATCGGGGCGCCAGTCGTACGGCCAGTTTAATGTTTGCTGCAGCAGCGCATGGGTTTTCATGCGGTATTTGAGATGATCACGATTGTTGGCGAAATGTAACAGAACAGGCTTGCCATCAGGTTGGGGCGCCAGCACCTCCACGTTGCCTTCTACCTCGCGCGGATAATTGCCGCCCTTGACCAGTACGATGTTCAGCTGCAACTGCTGCCCCTGCCAGCTGGCTGAAGCAGTCAGGATATGGGTGCCCTTGTCGCGTCGTTTGAGCAGGATGCTTTCCAGCAGGGACAGGCGTTTGCGTAGCGGTATCATTTCCTGTTCCTGCCGGCTCAGTAGCTGTTGTTGCTGTTTGAGTTGTTCATCGCGCAGCATCAGTTTTGCCTCGGCTTCGGCCAGATGACTTTTCAATTGCTCGTTATCACGCAGCAACTGATAGTGCTGGCGCTCCAGTCGCTCGACCTGGCCATGGCGGGTGGTCGTTTGCAACGTGATGAATACCACCAGCAGGCATAGCATCAGCATCCCTGCCAGCAGCCACAGCGGGCGCAGGGAAAACTGTCGTTTGATATGACCTTCGATGCTGAAACGGCAGGGTTGGAGCCATGCCTGCAGCCAGGGTTTCACGTTAAATCAGGGCCAGCAGGGCAGGCGGTTCAGGCCCAGCGGTTCATCAAGCCCGAACATGATATTGGCATTTTGCACGGCCTGCCCGGCAGCACCCTTGAGCAGGTTGTCAATACAGCTGACGACGACGGCTTCACATTCACCGATGACGCTGATGCCGATATCGCAGCGGTTGCTGCCCTTGACGGCGGTGGTCGATGGCAATTGTCCTGCGGGCAACACATGCACGAACGGCTCATCGGCAAAGGTCTGTTGCAGGATGTCATGCCATTGTTCGGGTTGTTTGCCGCTTAAATGCAGTGTGCTCAGCATGCCGCGGTTCATCGGCAGGATGTGCGGTACAAAATGCACACGTGTTTTGCATCCACCGTAATGCTGAGCCCATTCCTCCATTTCCCAGGCATGCCGATGACGTGGCAGGCCGTAGGCTTTTACCGATTCATTCAGTTCACAATACAGCAGATCGGTTTTGGCGCTGCGTCCGGCACCGGATGCGCCGGACTTGGCATCGACAACAATCGGCGCAGCATTGAGCACGCCGGCGCGTAGCAATGGTACCAGTGGCAACAATGTGCAGGTCGGATAACAGCCCGGATTGGCCACCAGCCGGCTTTGCGCTACGGCCTGACGTGCAAACTCGCTCAGTCCGTAGACAGCATCGGCAAACAGTTCCGGATACGGATGTTCGATACCATAGGCCTGCTTATAGATATCAATGGACTGATGCCGGAAATCGGCCGACAGGTCGACAACTTTTTTGCCTGCATCCAGCGCACGTTTGACGCTGTTGGCGGCAGCGGCATGCGGCAGGGCGGTGAATACCAATTGACAGGAGTTGGGCAACGGATCATCGATGCTGGCCAGCGTCTGTTCACATAGCGGTTGCGGCAGGCCAGGCAATACCTCACCGGCAGCCTTGCTGGCCTGTGA
This sequence comes from uncultured Zetaproteobacteria bacterium, assembly GCA_964613235.1. Lineage (GTDB taxonomy): Bacteria > Pseudomonadota > Zetaproteobacteria > Mariprofundales > Mariprofundaceae > J005. The sequence continues at coordinate 6,468 of CAZTGM010000031.1, forward strand.
ATGTGCGGCAAGCTGGCCGAGAGTGAAATGCGGGTGCGCATCGATGATGCGAATCAGTTCGGCGCCGGTATATCCACTGGCACCCAGGATGGCGACTTCAATATTCATAGGCACACTCTACGCAAACGGCATGACCCTTCAATGTGGCGCATTGTCGACCGCTTTGTTTGGCGCTATGGTTTAAAGGGAATAAAACGGACGGGAGGCATGGCGGATGAATATACCGCGGCATATACGCGAAACGGTCAGGCCGTTGCTGGCTGCGGCGCGTGATCTGGCGCCGATTGTGCTGGTCATTGTATTTTTTCAGGAAGTGGTATTACGCCAGCCGATTCCGCATATGATGAGTATGCTGTTTGGCATGATGCTGGTGCTGGTCGGACTGGCGCTGTTTGTGCGCGGTCTTGAAATCGGCCTGTTTCCGGTTGGTGAGGCGATGGCGCATTCGTTTGTGCGCAAGGGCAATGCATTCTGGTTGCTGCTGTTTGCTTTTTTGCTCGGCTTTTCGACAACGGTGGCTGAGCCGGCATTGATTGCAATTGCCAAGAAAGCAGCTCAGGTAGCAGCCGATGCGGGTATGATTGGTGTATCAACGGAGGCGAAAGACAGCTATGCACTGGGGCTTCGTATGACCGTTGCCTTGTCGGTGGGTACGGCCATTCTGCTGGGGGTACTGCGCATTATTTTCAGCTGGCCGCTGCACTGGTGCATTATCATCGGCTACGCACTGGTGGTGGTGATGACCTATTTTGCACCCAGGCAGATTATCGGCATCGCCTATGATTCCGGTGGCGTAACGACGTCGACAATCACCGTGCCGATGGTGACGGCGCTGGGTGTAGGGCTGGCATCGTCGATCCGCGGGCGCAATCCGGTTATTGATGGTTTTGGCCTGATTGCATTTGCTTCCTTGCTGCCGATGATTTTTGTCATGCTCTATGGCATGGTGTTGCTGGGATGAGTATATGACGTTTCTTGCCATGAGCTGGCAGACACTGCTGGATACGTTGCGCGATATTGCCCCGATCATTGTGATTCTGGCCTTCTTCCAGTTTGTGGTTCTGCGTGGGCCGATGGTTGCACCGCTGCGCGTGCTCAAGGGCTTCGGTTATGTCATTATCGGCATGGTGCTGTTTCTGATCGGGCTGGAAAAAGCCATTTTCCCGCTGGGTGAAATCATGGCCCGACAATTGACCGATCCGGCATTTCTTAACATTCCGCCGGACAGCGATGTTATCTGGCAAGACTATATGTGGGTGTACGTATTTGCCTTTATGATTGGCCTGACGACGACGCTGGCCGAACCGGCATTGATTGCCGTGGGCATGAAGGCGCAACAGATTTCCGGCGGGGCGATTTCCGCCTGGGGGTTGCGTGTGGCCGTGTCGATCGGTGTGGCCGTTGGCGTAACCATCGGTTGTTACCGCATCGTAACCGGAACCGATTTGTGGCTGTATATTATTGCCGCGTATGTGCTGGTGCTTGTACAGACGTTTTTTGCGCCGAAGATGATTGTGCCGCTGGCCTATGATTCAGGCGGTGTGACGACATCAACGGTGACGGTGCCATTGCTGGCCGCATTGGGGCTGGGGCTGGCATCATCGATTCCGGGGCGCAGTCCGCTGATCGACGGTTTCGGCCTGATTGCGTTTGCCAGTGTATTTCCGGTGATGACGGTGATTGCCTATGCCTGGATATCCGAACAATGGGCGAAACGGCAGCGCAACATACTTGATGATGAGGGATAGGAGGCGGTTATGCATTTTAAGCTGATTATTGCACTGGTGGATGACTCGAAGACATCAGCTGTCGTGGAAGCGGCACGCAAGGCGGGTGCGACGGGGGCTACCATTCTGGGCGATGCGCGTGGTGAAGGCCTGAAGCCCAGAAAAACATTTTTCGGTCTGACGATGGAGGCCAGTCGCGATATGCTGATGTTCATCGTTGAGGAGCATTTGAGCCGATTTATTCTGGAATGTATTGCCGATGTTGGCGGTTTTCAGAAACGGCCCGGCAGCGGTGTGGCTTTCCAGCTGGATATTGAGGATGCCATCGGCATGGACAGTCAGATCAATTCGCTGATCGAGGAAGTGGAGGAACGGCTATGAGTGAAACGCAGAAAAAAATAATCCGTGTGCGTGACGTCATGAAACATGAATATGATCTCGTTGAAGGTACGGCTTCGGTAAGGCAGGCGCTGGAAAAGATGAAATATGTGGAAACCAAATGCCTGATTGTCGAAAAACGACATCAGCAGGATGAATACGGTATTGTGGTTATAGCTGACATCGCGCGACAGGTGCTGGCGCTGAATCGTTCGCCTGATCGTGTCAGTATTTATGAAGTCATGACCAAACCTGCTGTGACCGTGCATCCGGATATGGACATCCGTTATGCCAGTGCCTTGTTCGGTCGTCTGAATTTGTCGCGTGCGCCGGTGGTGGATCCGGTTGGCGAAGTGGTGGGGATCGTCAGCTATACAGATATGGTTATGAAAGGGTTGCTTAATCTGATCTGATTTTGACCGTGGATTGCCCGCCTGCCTGCTGCTAGCGTGCACACGCTATGAGCGATTCGGAGAAAACACTGCAACAATTGCGCACGGCCATCGATGCGGTGGACGATGAACTGCTGACCCTGATTCACCAGCGTGCCCGACTGGCTGCACAGGTGGGTGAACATAAACAGGATCAGGGTAATGCGCCATTTTATGTGCCCAGCCGTGAGGCTTCGATCATTCGTCGTATCCTCGCCCGCAATGCCAGGGCGGCGGAAGCATCGCATGAGACGAAGATTCCTGATGAAGCCATCCATGGTATTTATCGCGAGATCATTGGTGCCTGTTTGGCGCTGGAACATCCGATGCATATTGCCTATCTCGGCCCGGAAGGCACGTTCACGCATACAGCTGCAACACGCCAGTTCGGTTCGACAGCGCAGTATTTGCCGTGCAGTAATATGGCCAAGATCTTCGAGGAAGTGGAATCGGGCCGTGCAACCTATGGCGTGGTGCCGGTGGAGAATGCATTTGAGGGCGCGGTGGGTGAAACACTGGATTTGTTCGCCAATATTGAACGTAATGTATTTGTCTGTGCCGAAATCCAGCTGGCCATTCACCACCATTTGCTCAGTCGCGTCGGAGATCTGGCAAGTGTGCGGATTATCTATTCGCATCCGCAGGCATTGGCGCAATGTCATCAGTGGATTCAGGAGAACTGCCCGCGGGCAACACTGGTGGAAACTGAATCGACGGCAAAAGCAGCGAGTATGGTGCAGCAGGCCGATGCCAGCAGGGCAGAGGAGGTGGCGGCCATCTCATCGATTGAGGTGGCGGAACGCCTCGCATTGCCCGTGTTGGCAGCCAATATCGAGGATCATCACGACAATACGACGCGCTTTTTCGTTATCGGGCGGCATGATTCACCACCATCCGGTGAGGATAAGACGGCACTGGTCATGTCCATCAAGGATGTGCCCGGCGCACTGTATCGCCTGATTGAGCCGTTCGCCAAACGCGACATCGGCCTGACACGCATCGAATCGCGACCATCCAAGCGCAAGTTGTGGGAATATGTGTTTTTCGCCGATATTCAGGGTCATCGTGATGATGCCAATGTGCAGCAGGCCATTGCCGAAGTCGAGGCCATGCCCGGCGGCTTTATCAAGGTATTGGGTTCCTATCCCGTATCCAAGCCGCTGTAGCGGTTGCTATCAATAGTCAGGAGATTGATGAATGAGTGTAGACTGGTTACAACAGGCTGTACCGCAGGCTGCAGGATTGCATCCGTATGTACCGGGCAAGCCGGTGGAACAGTTGCTGCGCGAAAAGGGGCTGGATGAGGCCGTGAAGCTGGCCTCAAACGAGAATCCGTATGGCCCGAGTCCGAAAGCCGTGGCAGCGATGCGCAGGGTGGCGGACGAGGTGCACCGCTATCCCGACGGCAATGCGACGGTGCTGAAACAGGCTCTGGCGGCTTATCACCGTGTGGATGCAGAACAGATTCTTCCTGGCAACGGTTCCAATGAGGTGCTGGAAATTCTCATTCGCACGTTTGCCGGACCCGGCGATTCGGTGGTGTTCAGCCGGCGCGGATTTATTGTTTATGCGCTGGCAGCGCAGGCTGCCGGAGCAAGGGCTATGGCGGTGCCTGAAAGCGATGGCCTGAGTCACAATCTGGAGGCGATGGCTGCGGCAGTCGATGAATCGACAAAGGTTGTATGTCTGGCCAACCCGAATAATCCGACCGGTACGCTGCATGCGCCCGATGTCATTCAGCGTTTTCTTGATCGTTTGCCACGCAATGTGCTGGTAATTATCGATGAAGCGTATTATGAATATGTGGCCGATGTGCTGGGCGATTCATGGCACGATTTGCAGCATCCGGGGTTGGTCATCAGCCGAACGTTTTCCAAGGCTTATGGTTTGGCCGGTTGCCGTATTGGTTATGCCATTGCCGATGCCGGTATCGTGGCCGTAGCCAACCGGTTTCGTGAGCCTTTCAATGTCAGCCTGCTGGCACTGGCTGCAGCGGAAGCAGCCCTTGATGATAGCGACTGGGTGATGGACAAGGTGGCCCGCTGCAAGGCTGAGCGGACGCGTATCGAAATCGCGTTGGCAGAGCATGGCGTACTGGGTGGTCATAGTCATGGCAATTTTGTGTTGTTGCGTCATGCTCAGGCAGGGAATATTTTGCACAAGCTGGAGGATCAGGGCATTATCCCGCGCCCGCTTGCGCCCTATGGCATGGCCGATTATCTGCGTGTTTCCGTGGGAACCAGGCGGGAAAATGAGCGACTCCTTTCGGCATTGTGGCCGATACTGGATGCGTTGCAGGAGTAACAGACAGGCATGCGCAACGAACACATGATTGATCACCTGGTGGTTATTGGCGTCGGCCTGATCGGCGGTTCGGTGGCGCGTGCATTACGACGGGCAGGCCATGTTGGCCGTATTACCGGTGTGGGCCGACAGCGTGCTAATCTCGACCGGGCGCGCGAACTGGGAATCATCGATGACTGGACGCATGATGTGGCAACGGCAGTTAGTGATGCCGATATGGTACTGGTGGCTGTGCCAATGGGAGCCTATGAAACAGTATTCCGGGCCATGGCGCCATTCCTGGCGGATGATGTGCCGGTAACCGATGCCGGCAGCACCAAGCAGCATGCGATAGCCGTAGTGGAATGCTGCCTGCCGCATCCCGAGCGCTTTATTCCGGCGCACCCGATTGCCGGTACCGAACAATCAGGTGCGGAAGCATCGTTTGCCGAGTTGTTTGAAGACCGCTGGTGCATCCTGACACCGGCAGCAGATGCTGATGCGCAGGCACTGGTGGCAGTGCAGGCAATGTGGGAGGCAACGGGCAGTCGCGTGGTCAGTATGGATGCGGCCAGCCATGATGACTTTCTGGCTGCCGTCAGTCATTTGCCGCACCTGACGGCCTTTGCGCTGGTCAATGCCGTACGCAAATCGGGCAAGGGTGATCCGTTTCGTTTTGCGGCCGGTGGCTTCCGGGATTTTACGCGCATTGCATCGTCTTCGCCGGAAATGTGGCGGGATATCGTGCTGGCCAATCGCGATGCTGTATTGGACAAGTTGGATGCCCTGCAACAGGAGTTATCCGCTATGCGACAGACGATTTCGACTGGTGATGGCGAAGCGATTGTGCGGGCATTTGAACAGGCAAAGTCTGCGCGCGATCGCTGGCTGAAGGAACATGGAGGCGAATTGTGAATATTGGCGGTACCCTGATTGCCGGTCCGGCGAATAAGCCGTTAACGGGTTCACTGACGGTGCCGGGAGACAAGTCAATGTCACACCGGGCGGTGATGCTGGCTTCGCTGGCTCGCGGTGAGACCTGTATTCGTGGCTTTTTGCCCGGTGAGGATTGCCTGGCGACAGCGCAGATGTTTGTGGATATGGGGGGGGCTATCGACTGGCTGAATGCCGACAAAACGGCATTGCGCGTACATGGGCGTGGACTACATGGTTTGCAGGCACCGGACAGGCTGCTCGATGCAGGTAATTCGGGTACCTGTGTGCGCCTGATGACAGGCGTGCTGGCTGGTCAGAAGTTCGCTTCAACGATGACCGGAGATGCCTCGCTGCGCAAGCGGCCGATGCGGCGCGTGGTCGATCCGGTACGCCGTATGGGCGCCACGGTAAACGGCCGCGATGATGGTAACCTGTTGCCGATCACGATTCAGGGCGGGCGTTTAAAGGCCATCGACTTTGCATCCGAGGTGGCCAGTGCGCAGGTCAAATCCTGTGTGTTGCTGGCTGGCCTGTATGCCGATGGTACGACGACGGTACGCGAACCACGCCCCACCCGTGATCATACCGAGCGTATGTTGCCATTATTCGGCCAGCCGGTCTCCGTGGCCGAAGATGGCTGCATTGCGTTGACGCCGGCAGGTGAATTGATTGCTCCGGAAGGAGATGTGGTGATTCCGGCCGATCCCTCTTCGGCAGCTTTTTTTGCCATTGCCGCCAGTATTGTGCCGGACTCGCTCGTGCGCTTGCCGGCCATCGGCATGAATCCGCGTCGCGATGGCTGGCGCCGTATTCTTATGGCCATGGGTGCTGATTTGCAGTTGCAGCAGGGTCAGGCCATTGGCGAGGAACCGGTGGCGGATGTTACGGTGCGACAGCAGCGTTTGCAGGGCGTATGCGTCAGTCCTGATGATGTTCCCGATGCCATTGATGAGTTTCCGATCCTGTTTGTGGCTGCGGCACTGGCCGATGGCGAGTTTGTTTTGCATGGTGCTGAAGAGTTGCGCGTCAAGGAATCGGACCGTATTGCCACGATGGCCGAGGCGTTGCGAGCACTTGGCGTATTTGTTGAGGAACGGCCTGATGGTGTTGTCATTCAGGGACAGCAGCGCTTGCGCGGCCATGCGGTTGTTGATGCACATGGCGATCATCGCATTGCTATGGCCATGGCTGTGGCTGCCCAGATGGCGGATGCCGAGATCGAGATTCGCAATGCGGCAGCGATCGATACGAGTTTCCCCGGTTTTGTCGAACTGGCACAGGCCTGTGGCATGAATGTACGCTGGGCGGAGCAGGCGCAGTGACGGGCTGGCGTCCGCAGGCTGGTTTGCAGATCGCCATTGATGGACCTTCCGGCTCGGGCAAGGGCACGGTGGCTCGGCAGGTGGCGGATATGCTCAGTTTGCCGGTGCTGGATACGGGATTGTTGTATCGTCTGGTAGGTTATCTGGCGGCACGGCAGGGCATCGTTCCGGATGATGAAGCGGCCGTGGCGGCACTGGCGGCATCGATGATGCATGACGTGCTGTGGGATCGGCGCGGTATCTGTTATCGCGGGCAGTGGCTGGGTGATGAATTGCGCAATGAAGAGGTTGGTGCTGCTGCCTCGCAGGTGGCGGCGATGCCGGATGTGCGGCAGCATTTGTTGTCCCTGCAGCAGCAGGTGGCAGCGGACGGTTGTGTCATGGACGGACGTGATATTGGCACGGTGGTATTGCCGCATGCCCAGGCCAAGTTCTTTCTCACCGCATCGCAGCGTGAACGGGCCAGACGTCGCTGGACACAGTTGCAGCAAGCAGGACGGGCTGTGGATATCGAACAGATTCATGCCGAGATAAAAATGCGTGACCAACGCGATGCGGCACGCAAGTATGCGCCCCTGAAACCCGCCGTGGATGCCATTGTCATTGATTCGACGACAATGCGTATCGATCAGGTCGTGGACCGGATTTTTGCGGTCATGACACGACGGGGGCTGATCGAGGCGGTGTAACAGGCCGTTTCGGCTTGCAGGATACAAAACCATATTGATACTGGATGGAACGATGAACGAACACATGGACAACGAAAAGCATGTAACAGAGCAGCATTCTGAAGAACCCTCTTTTGAACAGCTGTTCAAGGCCTCGCTGGAAGAACTGCCTGAAGTACGGCGTGGTGAAATGGTCAGGGGTACGGTTGTCAGTGTGAGCGATGATGCTGTCATTGTGGACGTGGGTGCCAAGGCCGAGGGTACGATTGCGCGTGATGAATTTGTGCGTGCAAACATGGATGTTCCTGCCGCAGGTGACGAGATCGAAGCGCTGGTGCAGTCAGTCAGTGGCACCGGCGCAGTAAACTTGTCGGTGCTGGCGGCACGTCAACAGGAAGCCTGGCAGATGATTGAGCGGGCGCTGGAAGAGGAAAGCTATGTTGAGGCGACGGTGACGGCTGAAGTGAAGGGCGGTTTTCGCGTCAATATCCATGGTCTGGATGCATTCATGCCGCGTTCTGAAAGCGATCCCAATCCGAAAGTGCCGGCTTCCGAACTGATGGGTCATCCCTGTCAGGTGGCGATTCTGGAAGCGCGCCGCAAGCCGGAGAATATCGTTGTATCGCGCAAGAAGCCGCTGGAGGCCGAGCATGCAGCGTTGCGCGAGCAGTTTTTTGCTTCGGCCGGGGTCGGCGATAAGGTCAGCGGCGTGGTGCGTCGCATGACCGATTTCGGTGCCTTTGTCGATCTGGGGGGGGTAGATGCACTGCTGCATGTATCAGATATCGCCTGGCGTCGTCTGAACCGCCCTTCGGATATGCTTTCCGTTGGTCAGACTGTGACAGCGGAAATTACCAAGCTTAATGCCGAAACCGGTAAGGTATCGATTTCCATGAAGGCGTTTCAGGATGATCCGTGGGCAGACGTCGAAAGCAAGTATGAGCCGGGCATGCGCCTGACGGGAACTGTGCGTCGCCTGCTGGATTTTGGTGCTGTTGTCGAACTGGAGCCAGGTATTGAAGGCCTGATCCATCGTTCCGAGATGAGCTGGGTGCGCCGGGATGTATCGCCGACGCAAATCCTGGCGGAAGGTGATGTTGTGGACGTGGCTGTACTGGAGGTCAATGCCGCCGAGCGTCGTATTCGTCTGAGTCTGAAAGCCGTAACCGAAAATCCGTGGCAGGCCTGGCTGGCCGAGCATCCGGTAGGTTCGAGAATCGAGGGCAAGATCAAGAATATCACTGACTTCGGCTTTTTTGTGCCGGTCAGCGATGAACTGGATGGCCTGGTACATATGGAAAACCTGAGCTGGGAAGGCGATGCCGCCGAAGCACTGGCCGGCTATCAGAAAGGCCAGCAGATCGAATGCGTGGTGCTTGGCGTGGATGTGGAACGTCAGCGTATCTCGCTGGGTATCAAGCAGCTGACTGCCGATCCGTTTGAAGTATTCCTCGACGGGGTAAAGCGCGGCAGTACGGTCAATGGCAAAGTTGTCAGTGTGCGCAGCGGTGGCGTAACCGTTGAACTGGCGGAAGGTGTACAGGCCAATCTGTCTATGCGCGAAGTACCTCGTGATCACAAGGAATTGAAAGAAGGCGACGAGATCACCGCCAAGATCATTGATATTCATCGCCAGCGTCGGCAGGTGGAGCTGTCCATCCGTCAGTATGAGCGCGATGAGGAGCGGGAGGCTGTGCGTAACTATTCGCGACAGGTCGCGGAAGATGCCGCACCTTCGGCACTGGCTATCGAATTGCAGCGCAAACTGCTGGGCAAGGGGAAATAGGCGGTGACCTGACTTGCATCTTGCACTGTGGACGTCTATGGTGAAAGCTAACAGGAGGGTGATATGACCAAGTCCGAACTGATCGAGAGCATTGCAGCTGCCGAGGCGCATATCACGCGACGTGAAGCTGAAGTGGTGGTCAACACGGTGCTGGATGCCATTGGTGATGCACTGGCCGGTGGCGATCGCGTCGAGTTGCGCGGCTTTGGCAGTTTTGTCGTCAAGCAGCGCCCACCGCGACTGGGACGGAACCCCAAAACCGGAGAGTCTGTTGCCGTCCCTGCCAAGCTGGTGCCTCATTTCAAACCTGGCAAGGAATTGCGGGAACGGGTTGATCACGCGTAAGTCCATTATCGAGCAGGGGAACTATCCGGTGAACTGGATCAATGTGCTGGTGGTGATCGTGCTGACATCGTTTGCAACGATGTTTGCACTGGTCAATACGATGCCGGTACAGGTTCATTTTCTCGGCCTGGCTTCGGATGATATGCCGTTTTATGTGCCCGTGTTCGTGGCTTTCCTGATCGGTTTCTTTGGCGGCATGCTGGCGCTCAGCTTTTCCCGCCGCAAACACAAGCTGGAGATAACCGCACTGCGCGAGGAGAATCGCAGGCTGAAACAGGAAGTTGATAACCTGCGCAATATTCCCCTGCAAGACGATCTATGAACACCCTTCTGCTGGCCATCACAGCAGCGGCACTGGTGACACTGGTGGCCCTGTTGCTGTTTCCTCAGCAGGCCGCCGATGAAGATGACGAGCGGCGCGAAGATGAGCGCATTTCGCCTTTGCTGCGTGGCATTAATTATCTGTTGTCCGATCAGCCGGATCGGGCGCTGCAGGAAATGGTGCAGGTGGCACGTCTGCGTTCGGAGGCTGCTGATGTGTATATGGCACTGGGCGAAATGTTCCGTGCCCGTGGTGAATACGGCAGGGCTGTACGTATTCATCAGAATCTGTTGGCGCGCCCGGATCTTCCTCAGGATATGAAACTTGATGCGCATTACGCGCTGGCTGTGGACTTTCAGACCGGTGGTTTGCTCGATCGCGCACTGAAACAATATTGCAAGCTGCTGGAACTAAAACCGGATCATGTGCCTGCGTTGAAGGCCAGTCTGCGGATTCGCGAGCAGAGCAGCGAATGGCTGGAGGCGGAAGCGCTGCTTTCACGTCTGGAGCAGGTGCAGAACACATCCTATCGCGCACATCGGGCCTATCTGTTTGCGCAAATGGCGGAGAAACGTCTGCAGGAAGGTGCAGTGGAGGATGCCGAGCGCTATGCCGGCAAGGCTACTGAGCTGGAGCCCAGTTGTGCGCCGGCCTGTTTTGTGTTGTTCGAACTGGCGTTGCGGGCCGGGCGTTGGCAGCAGGCCAGCGAGGTATTGCAATCACTGGCCGAATATAATCGCGAGCATTTCCCGCTGATTCTTCCCTATGTGATGAAATACGAGGATTACTATCGGCAGGAAGGGCGCAAGTTGTTGCTGGATATCTGGCATCGCACGCATGATGAGGAATTGGCGTTATCATGGATGGAGCAACTGGGCGCAAGCGACCGCGATGCGGCTGCGGCATTGCAGCAGGAACTGGGTTTTGTGCCGGCCAATTTGCGCGCGCGGCTGCGTATCGAGGCCGTGTTTGAGGATGAGCGGAAGCCGGTATTTGCGCGGGCATGGCGAAGGCAGGTGAACAATTATATTTGCGAGCAATGTGGTGTGGGCGTGAAAACGCTGCGCTGGCAGTGTCCGCAATGCCACGAATGGGGCAGCATGCATCCCCAGAAAGGAGATATTGCCTGATGCATAATCGTTTGATGGTGGCGCTGGACGTAGAGAACAGGGCGCAGGCTCTGGCCATGCGCGACAGACTGGATGACGCAGTCGGCTGGCTGAAGGTGGGCTTGCGGCTGTTTGTTGCCGAAGGGCCGACACTGGTACGCGAACTGGCGAAAACGCATCGTATTTTCCTCGATTTGAAGTTTCATGATATTCCCAATACTGTGGCACAAGCCATTGAAAGTGCAGGCGCACTGGGGGTGGATATGGTCAATATTCATGCTGCCGGTGGTGAGGCGATGCTGGAGGCGGCCGTTGCTGCCGCCGGTCACTTTACACAGATGCAATTGATTGCCGTGACAGTGTTGACCAGTGACCCGATGCCGGCCGATCAGGCGCGTCAGGTGGCCTTGCAGCGCGCCCGGCTGGCACAGCAATATGGCCTGCACGGCGTGGTCTGCAGTGTGCATGAGGTGGCGGCGATCAAACAGGCATGCGGACGTGATTTTGTCACCGTAACGCCCGGTATTCGTTGGGGTGGTCAGGATGTGCAGGATCAGAAACGGGTGGCTGACCCGGCGGCTGCCGTGGCGGCCGGCAGTGATTATCTGGTTGTTGGAAGGCCGATCCTTAATGCCAGCGACCCGCACACGGCAGCTGCAGAAGCTGTCGCCATGATGCAGCGTGCCGCCAGCTAACCGTTACGAACAATCGCTGGCGCCATATGCCTGCACCAGCGACAAATCACGCGGCCGTGTCTATGAAGAGCAGGACACAGGCATGCGCAATCCGTTTCAGCGAGATCGCGATCGCATCATTCATTCCACAGCATTTCGTCGTCTGGAATACAAAACCCAGGTGTTCGTCAACCATGAGGGCGATCATTATCGTACTCGCTTGACGCATTCCATTGAGGTGGCGCAGATCGCCCGCTCAATCTGCCGGGCCATGAACCTGCATGAGGATCTGGCCGAGGCTGTGGCATTGGCACATGATCTGGGGCATACGCCGTTTGGTCATTCCGGTCAGGATGTTCTTAATCATCTGATGCGTTCGTTTGGCGGCTTTGAACATAACAGGCAGTCATTGCGTATTGTAGAGAAACTGGAACGACGCTATGCCTCATTCCCCGGCCTGAACCTGAGTTATGAAACAAGAGAGGGACTGGTCAAACACCAGTCGCCGCACGATCAGCCGGATGCTTCGGGGCTGGATGCCTATCATTTGCATGAACAGGCTACGCTGGAAGCACAGATTGGTAATCTGTCGGACGAAATCGCCTACAATAATCATGATGTCGATGATGGTCTTAGGGCAGGTATGCTGAGTATGGAGGGTCTGCAGGAAGTGGCCATCTTCCGTATGCATCAGGAGGCTGTGGAACGGGAATTGCCGCATATCGATGCGCGCCTGAAAGCCAGCGAGACGATCCGGCGCATGATTAATTTTATGATTGTCGATGTGATCGAGGAAACAACGAGACGCATCGAACGTTACCGTATCAAGACTCTGGATGATGTGCGTCAGGCGCCCGAGCTGCTGGTTGGTTTTTCGGTACCGGTGGCGCAGATGAACGAAGAACTGAAACGCTATCTGTTTCGCCATATGTACCATCATCATCGCGTGGTGCGCATGGCAGCCAAGGCCGAACGCGTGTTGCGCGAACTGTTTCTGGCCTATATGGAAAATCCGTCCATGTTGCCGCAAGGGCCATGTGCGCGCATTCTCGGCATGTCAGGACTCAAGGTCAGCGAACAGAAAAAAGCACGTATCATTGCTGATTATATCGCCGGCATGACCGACCGCTATGCGCTGGACGAATACGACCGCCTGTTCAATATTCATGCGCCAAGTTAGCCCGGGTTTTTCATGAAGCCCATGTGAAGGGATGAAGAAAGTCTCCTTGAATCATGGTTTTATGCCCACAAAGGTTTTTCGCGAAGGATACCTTGCATTTCGCGGCGCCTGGCTGGTCCATGCGGGGCGGATGCGCACCTTTGGCTGCGTAACTAGCTACTGCCTGCATATGCATCCCGATCCTACCTGTCCTGCGCCATTCATCCGCGAGCTCATGAAAAATCCGGGTTAAGGGTGATGGGAGGGGGAGGTAAAGGGTAGTCAGAGGCCCAGTCGCGCCAGCATGCCGCGCTTGCGCTCAAACGGCCCATCCACGCGGATGAGGATGATGGCAATATTATCAGGCCCCCCTGCATCCTTGGCCAGATTGATCAGTTCCTGTATGGCCTGTTCCGCATGTTTACGATGCTCCAGAAGTGTCAGACGAATGGCTTCATCGGGGACAACGTCAGTCAGGCCATCGGAGCACATCAGGTAGATATCACCAGCCTGTGTTTCGTTTTCGATAATGTCCGGCTCCACCTGCGCTGCAATACCCAGTGCGCGTGTGATAACATTGCGCACGCGTGAGCTTTGTGCATCGATTGGCGTTACCAGCCCGCGCCGAACCTGTTCCTGTACGAGGGAGTGGTCTTCGGTTACCGGCGAAAGATAATCATCACGCAGGCGATACATGCGCGAATCGCCCACATGGGCTGATGTCAAATGATTGTCATAAAACAGAGCGGCAATCAGCGTGGTGCCCATGCCGGAGCATTCAGGATTTTTCTGCGCCATATCATAGATGTCCCGATTGGCTTCCATGACAGCCTGCTTCAGCAACAGCGATTCATCGTGCAGGAAGCTTTCATGATCCTGATGCCTATGCGGTATGCGATCGAGTTTTTTTCGGATCGTTTGTTCCACGGTTTTAACAGCCAGGGCGCTGGCCACTTCGCCGGCATTATGGCCGCCCATGCCATCCGCCAGAACGGCCAGTCCATGCGAAGGCAACAGACCAATGGCATCTTCATTGTGATCCCGTTTGACGCCGACATCGATGCTTCCGACCATTTCAACCATTCAGTATTCATCCCCCTGAACTGATTGCCTATTATTATTCGTCCTGCCTGATATTTCCAGCGGTAGCCTTTTCCAATATGAAATGAGCCTGAAATATCTGATGCGTCTGTCCATCA